>RFJD01000104.1 GCA_003695015.1 Verrucomicrobiota bacterium
GGACCAGTAGAAGGCGGCATAGGCCTTGGGCAGCAGGTGGCGTTGCTCGGGCTTGAACTGGTCGCCCATGAACGCCGAGACGCACGGCTTGATGCCGCCGGAGCCGAAGGCGATCAACGCCAGTCCCGCATAGAGGCAGATGGTTTTCGCGTCGATGGTCTCGAAGGCGTCGCTCAAGGCGAGGATGCCGTGGCCGGCGCAGTAGGAGAGCGAGATCCAGAGAATGGTCTTGTACCGGCCCCACCAGCGCTCCGAGACATAGCCGCCTAACACCGGCATGAAGTAGTTGACGAAGCTGAAAATGTGGATGATCTGGGTGGCCTTGTCCCCGGACATCAACAGCACGTTGGTGATGTACAGGGCGAGGATGCTTTTCATCCCGTAGAAGCTGTACCGCTCCGCGGCTTCGTTGCCCAGGATGTAGCGGGCCTGACGCGGAAAACGGTTGGCCTCCGGGTCGCGCGACGCGTTGGCCTCCGGATTGGGATTCTCGTTCTGCTGCGTCACGGGCAGAGGGTTTAACCAAACCCGGCCTGCCGGGCCAGCGGTTTTCAACCGGCCGCGGGCGCAGGCGGCGGGCTGCGGAAGACCACCGCGGCCAGCGGCGGCAGGGTGAGCGGCGCCGAAAAAGGCCGGCCGTGCCAGGGAGCGGCCTCGGCCATCACGCCGCCGGCATTGCCCAGATTGCTGCCGCCGTAAAGGGCGGCGTCGGTGTTGAGGACCTCCTCCCAGCGGCCGTCGCGGGGCAGGCCGACCCGGTAACCGTGCCGGGGCACGGGCGTCAGGTTCAGCACGACCAGCAGGTCCGGCCCCTCACCCAGCGGGCGCCGCAGGAAGCTCAAGACCGAGTTCTGGCTGTCGTTGCAATCGATCCATTCGAAGCCGCGCGGGTCGTGGTCCCCTTCCCACAGGGCCGGCTCGGCCTTGTAGAGCCGGTTCAGGTCGGCCACCAACTGCTGCGTGCCGCGGTGATAGGGGCCGGCCTCCAGAAGCCACCAGTCGAGCTGGCCGTTCTCGTTCCACTCGGCCTTCTGGCCGAATTCGCCGCCCATGAACAGAAGCTGCTTGCCGGGGAAGAGCCACTGGTAGGCCAGCAGACAGCGGAGGTTGGCGAAGCCCTGCCAGTCGTCGCCGGGCATCCGGCCGCGCAACGAGCCCTTGCCGTGGACCACCTCGTCGTGGGAGAGCGGCAGGATGAAGTTCTCCTGGTGGTGGTACATCATCGCAAAGGTCAGCTCATGGTGGTGGTACTGGCGGAAGATCGGATCCCGGCGGAAGTAGCCGAGGGTGTCGTGCATCCAGCCCATGTTCCACTTGAAGCTGAAGCCCAATCCGCCGACCTCGGGCGGGCGTGTGACCAGCGGCCAGGCGGTGGATTCCTCGGCGATGGTGACCGCGCCCGGATGGTGCGTGTGGACGAGGTGGTTGAACTCGCGGATGAAGGCGATGGCTTCGAGGTTTTCCCGGCCCCCGTACACGTTGGGAACCCATTCCCCGGGCTTTCGGGAGTAGTCGAGGTAAAGCATCGAGGCGACGGCATCGACCCGGAGGCCGTCCACGTGGAACCGGTCGCACCAGTAGAGCGCATTGGCGGTGAGGAAATTCCGGACCTCGTGCCGGCCGTAGTTGAAGATGAGGGTGCCCCAGTCCTGATGGGCGCCCCGGCGGGGGTCCTCGTGCTCGTACAGCGCGGTGCCGTCGAACCTGGCCAAGGCCCACTCATCGCGCGGGAAATGAGCGGGCACCCAGTCCAGGATGACTCCGATGCCCGCTTCGTGGAGGGTGTTGATGAGGTATTGCAGGTCTTCCGGCGTGCCGTAGCGGCTGGTGGGCGCGTAGAACCCGGTGACCTGGTAGCCCCAACTCGGGTAATAGGCATGCTCGGCCAGCGGGAGGAACTCGACGTGCGTGAAGCCCATCTTCCGCACGTAATCCACCAGCGGCCCGGCCAGCTCGCGGTAACCGGGCGACTCGGCCGGCCCCTTCTTCCGCCAGGAACCGAGGTGGACTTCGTAGATGCTCATCGGGGACTGGAAGGGATTGCGCCGGCGCCGTTGCTCCATCCAGGTCTCGTCGGTCCAGTCGAACGCGCCATCGTCCCACACCACCGCGGCGTTGGCTGGCGGCACCTCGAAGAAGCGGCCATAGGGATCGGTCTTCACCCGGAGATGGCCGTGGTAATCCAGGATCTCGAACTTGTACAACGCGCCCTTGCCGACGCCGGGAATGAAGATCTCCCAGACGCCCGAAGCTCCCAGCAGACGCATCGGGTGGCGGCGGCCGTCCCAGCCGTTGAAATTGCCCACCACGCTCACCCGCCGGGCGTTGGGGGCCCAGACGGCGAAGGCGGTCCCGGTCACGCCGTCGAGCACCTTCAGGTGCGCCCCCAGCTTTTCGTAAATGCGGCGTTCATTGCCCTGGCCGAAGAGGTAAAGGTCCAGCTCCCCAAGCGTCGGCAGGAACGAGTATGGGTCGCGGCCGCGCCATTCCGTGCCGTCGGGCCAAGTGACCACCAGATCGTAAGCCCACACCCGCTCGGCGTCCGGGCATGTCCCTTCGAACAACCCGACCTCGTGAAGGCGTTCCAGCTCGATGACCGGGCGGTTGGGCTCGTGGACCGGCACGGCCCGGATCCGGACGGCGTCGGGAATCAGGGCCCGGACGACCACCCCGCGCTTGTCCCCCAGCGGGTGCATCCCCAACACCGAATGGGGCTGCGGGTGGCGGAGCTGCACCAGGCTCTCCAGTTCGGCGGCCGACAGAATCATGGCCGGCAGGTTAAAGGCTTCGGCGGCCGGCGGCGACTTCGTTCCTTGCCTCCCGGCCGTGGCAGGGGCGTTCCCGCCGGGGCATCCCTGCCTTGCGTTCCGGGTTTCGGTTCACCGACCGGTTGTCCGCCCGGGCGCCCGGCTCGCCGCCCGATCCGTTTTTTTCGAATCGCCGCTTGCCAGATGGGACGGTGGCGGCCATACTGACCCTCCTTTTTGGGAATTTTTGGATTTCGAGCCATGGCAAGACGCTGTCAGTTGACTGGCAAGGGCCCGGTGAAGGGCAACCACATCCGCCGCAGCGGTAAAGCGAAGAAGCTGGGCGGCATCGGCACGCACGTGACGGCCGTCACCAAGCGGAAGTTCTATCCGAACCTCCAGCGGGTGAAGACGGTGGTCAACGGCCGGGTGAAGTATGTCCGCGTCGCGGCCAGCGCCATCAAGAAGGGCCTGATCGTCAAGCCCCCCAAACGGAACTGGAAGCCCGAGGCCGCCAAGGCCTGACGGGGCGGTTTCCCCGACTCCTTTCGAACCCGCCTGAAGAAAGCTGGTTCGCGCAAGTATCGAGCCCGCATCCCGACCTCGCCCGAGGCCGGGGTGTTGTTTTGGGGCAAGGGGTGAGGGCGGCCGATCTAGGCGTCTTGGTCGGGGTCCGCTTCGCCGGCGGGGGAGCCGTCCGCGGCCTGTTGTTCGGCTTCTTCCGGGTCCAGCGGCTGGGAAATCCGGTATTCCTCGCCCAGCCATTTCCCCAAGTCGATCAACCGGCACCGGCGGGAGCAAAACGGCCCGTGCGGCATGTCCCACCACGGACCGATCTTGCCGCAGGTCGGGCATTTGAGTTCGCGCAGGTTCTTCCGGCTCATGGCAGCGAACCGCCGCGGTGAAGGCGGCGAAGTGTCGCCGGCGCTTCAGGGGTTGGGGGCGTCCGGGCCTTTCGGGGCCGCGTCACCGGCCGCGGCTTCCCCCCGGTAACTGGCCACCACCCAGTCGCTCAGCGTGCGGCCCGGGTTCTCGACGGCCGCCAGATCCAGTTCGAACTCCTGACGCCCGGTGTTCTGGGCGATGAGCTTGAGCCCGAACTGCAGGTCCTTGAAGTGACTGGCGCAAAATTCCCGGACCGGCGAGCCGGCTTCGCGCGCCAGGGTCACCAAACGGTCCGCCGCCTCCTCCGTGAACCGGATGCGCAGCCCGTGCTCCCGGCTGAAGCGCTCGGCGAAGTCGTGAACCAACCGCCGCATGACGTCGCGTTCCTCCCGGTCGTGTTCCTCCAACAGCCGTTGCAGGGCTGCGGGCGGATCCTCGACCAATTCCCGGGTGACCACGAAGCGGCGGACGTGGGTCGAGGGCAGCTCGTACTTGAACTCGCGGAAGACCCGTTCGCAGACGGTCATCAGGCCGCGGGCGCCGGTCTTTTCCTCGGCGGCTTTCTCCGCGATGGCCCGGAGGCCGTCCTCGTGGAACAGGACTTCGATACCGTAGGCGGCGAAGGTTTGTTCGTACTGGCGGATGATGCTGCCTTCCGAGTCGCGCAGGATCTGGAACAGGTCGTCCGGGGAAAGCGGATGACAGAAGACGCGGACCGGCAGCCGGCCGATGAACTCCGGCTCGAAGCCGTACTCGATGAAGTCGGCGGTCTGGGCTTGGCGCATGGCCGCGGCGTCGTCCTCGATGGACACCGGCGCGGCGGCGAACCCGATGGTGGCCTCCCGCAGGCGTTTGCGGACGATTTTTTCCAAGCCGGTGAAGGCGCCGCTGACGATGAACAGGATGTGCCGGGTGTTGATGACCTCCGGTCCGCGCCGGCCGCGTTGGGTGAAATCCATCATGGCCTGCAACTGGCCGGCGATGTCGTTGGGCGACCGGGCCGGGACCTCGGTTTCCTCCATCAGCTTCAGGAGGTTGGTCTGGACGCCCCGGCCGCTGACGTCCCGACCCTGCACGTTGGGGGCGGCGGCGATCTTGTCGATTTCGTCGATGTAAATGATGCCGTACTGGGCGCGCCGGATGTCGCCGTTGGCGCGGCGGTACAGCTCGCGCACCAAGTCCTCGACATCGCCTCCCACGTATCCGGTTTCGGAGAACTTGGTGGCGTCCGCCTTGACGAACGGCACGCCGATCAACTCGGCCAGGCTGCGGATGAGGTAGGTTTTGCCGACGCCGGTGGGGCCGACGAGGATCACGTTCTGCTTGGCGTAATTGGGCTGTTCGTGGCCCTCGAGCGCCAGCCGCACGTGATGGTAGTGGTCGCAAAGCGCCACGCTCAGGACCTTCTTGGCCTCCTCCTGCCGGATGACGAACCGGTCCAAGTGCGCCCGGACCTGTTTGGGCGTCAGGGAAAACCGCCGGATGGGGTCCTCCTCCGGCTCGGGTTCGCGTTCCGGTGCGGCGGCCGGCCCGCCGGCTTGGGCGCCGAGCCCGCCAAAGTGCCGGCGAAGGATCTCCGAGAACCGTTGCTGCAGTTCCTCGGGCGTCAGGTGAGGTGAATGGGGATTGTAACCGTCGTTGGACATGTCAATGGATGAGCCACCTCCGGGCGGCGTCGGCGGCAAAGATGGACCATCCCGGGGCCGGATGCAAAAACGGCGTGAAGCGGGGGCGCCCGGTCTCAGCCTGCGGGCTGGTCGAGCTGGTCGAACGGGTTGTTGCGGAAACCTTCCTCCGGCTGGGGCGAAGCCGCCGGCGGGGATTCCGCGGGCGCCGGTTTCGACTCGCCCTTCGGCTTGGAACCGCCGGCCGGCTCTTCGGGCTCTTCTTCCCGCTCCTCGTACGGGTTGGGGGCCCGCTTCTGCCGGGGCAGCGGGTTGATGATCGCGTGGATGTTGCGTCCGGCCCGCCGGGGTGTTTCGGGGCAGGAACCCCATGGCGCCAGTTCCTGGATGAACTTGTTGACCACCTCCATGCCCAGGTCCGGCCGCGCCAACTCCCGGCCACGGAACCGGAGGCATACCTTCACCTTCATGTCATCGCACAAGAACTCGATGGCATGCTTCAGCTTGATCGAGAGGTCGTGCGGATCGATGTTCGGCCGCAACTGGACCTCCTTGACCTTGCCGGCGTGCTGGTTCTTGCGGGCCTCCTTTTCCTTCTTGGCCAGCTCGTAGCAGAACTTGCCGTAATCGACGATCCGGCAGACCGGGGGCTGGGCTTGCGGCGCGATCTCCACCAAGTCCAGCCCATGCGAGCGGGCCAGGTTGATGGCATCCCGCAGCGGCAGGATGCCCAACGACTTGCCATCGGGACTCACCACCCGGACCTCCCGGGCGCGGATGCGCCCGTTGAGCCGGTGTTGGGGTCCCGAGAAACGACGAGAAGACCGAGGGCGTTTCAACTCACCCTCCTTGGTTGAAGGTTCATCATGCGTCGCATGACTGCGCTCGGTTCGTGCGTAGCATCACGGTGTTCTTTTGATTCAGAAGGGCGTTCTTGGCAAGTCCAAAGCCATCGGAAACCGTCGCCGA
>RFJD01000523.1 GCA_003695015.1 Verrucomicrobiota bacterium
TCTCCTGATCGTCGGTCAACGGGACGAGGCCATCTTGGCGATGCTGGGCGTGGCGGCGGTGGCGTTGGCCGCCCAATACGCGCCCGGCGGGGCCCAAGTCTGGGCGTTGACGCGGACGCCGCCCGATTCGGCCGAACGGCGTTTCTGGGAAAAGGTCCAAGCGGCGGCCCCGGCCTCGATCCGGTTGGCAGCCGGCGGGGCGGCGGACAACGTCTGGCCGGCGTTGGCCGCGGAACTGGACCGGAGGCTGGCCGACCCCGCACAAGCCGAACAGGCGCCGCCGTGGTTCCTCGTCCTTCACGAGCTGCACAAGTTCCGCGAGTTGCGGCAGGAGGACGAGTTCGCCCTGAGCCTGGACACGGACAAGACCGGGACCGAGCCGGCCGGCGTTTTCCGTCGCCTGATCGAGGAAGGACCGGCGCACGGGATGCATGTGATTTGCTCCTGCGACTCGGTGTCGAGCCTGGGCCGCTTCCTGAGCCGCAAACTGCAGGGCGAGTTCGAGATGCGGGTGGCCTTCCAGATGAGCGCCAACGACTCGGCGGTCCTGATCGACTCACCGCAGGCCAACCTCCTGGGGCTGCATCGGGCGGTTCTTTTCGATGGCCGGGAGGGTATCCTGGAAACGTTCCGGCCTTACGCGCTGCCCGCGGATGCCTGGCTGGAACAGGCGGCGAGCGCCCTCGCCCGACGGAAGTCCCACCACCGGCCGGATTCCGAATCCACCGCCGCCTGAAGCGGCACCGCGGGGCGACGGCTCCTTCGCCCCGGCTTGGGAACGAACATCCCGCCCGGGCGGCCCGGGCGGGACGGCGCAGGCCGGGCCCGAGACAGCCGGCTCAAAGCGCGCTTTCGTCGCGTTCGCCCGTGCGAATGCGGAGGGCCGACTCGATCGAGGAAACGAACACCTTGCCGTCCCCGATCTTCCCGGTGCGGGCGTGTTCGGCGATGAGCTTGACGGCGGTCTCGAGCTGTTCGTCCTCCAGGACGATCTCGATCTTCACCTTGGGCAGGAAGTCCACCGCATACTCGCTGCCGCGGTAGATCTCCTTGTGTCCCTTTTGACGGCCGTAACCTTTGACCTCCGTGACGGTCATGCCGATGATGCCCGCCTCTTGGAGGGCGGCTTTGACGTCGTTGAGTTT
Source organism: Verrucomicrobiota bacterium (assembly GCA_003695015.1). Classification (GTDB taxonomy): domain Bacteria; phylum Verrucomicrobiota; class Verrucomicrobiia; order Limisphaerales; family J093; genus J093. The sequence continues at coordinate 1,146 of RFJD01000523.1, forward strand.
GAAGGGCTTGATGATGGCTTCGATCTTCTTCATGACAGCCTCGCGGCTCAGTCGTTGTAGGCACGTTCGCCGTGCTCGGTGACGTCCAGCCCGGCGTCCTCCTCTTCCGGTTCGACCCGCAGACCCACGAGGGCATCGGTCAGCTTGAACAGGATGAAGGAGGCGACCCCGGCGAGCAAAGCGGTGATCAAGACGCCCCACACTTGGTTGAAGAACTGCCCCACGCTGCCGGCCAGCGAAACGACCTGGCCGCCGCGCCGGAAGGTGTCGGCAATGGCCGGATTGACGGAAGGACTGGCCAGCAGGCCCAGCAACAGCAGGCCGGTCAGGCTGCCCATGGCGTGAACCCCGAACACATCCAGCGAATCGTCGTAGCGGAAGCGGGCCTTGAGCCTGGTCACCGCGAAATAACAAACCGCCCCGCCGGCCAGGCCGATCAACACCGAGGCGGGGATCGTCACGAACCCGGAGGCGGGGGTGATGGTGGCCAGCCCGGCCACCATGCCGGAGGCGGTGCCGAGGGCGCTGGGCTTGCCGGCGTATTTCCATTCCAGCAGCGTCCAACTCAACGCGGCTGCCGCGGAGGAGAAATGCGTGGCGGCAAAAGCGCTGGTGGCCAGCTCGCCCACCCCGAGGGCGCTGCCGGCGTTGAACCCGAACCAGCCGAACCACAGCAGGCCCGTCCCCGCCAGGGTGTACACGACGTTGTGGGGCATCATCGGTTCCTGCGGGAACCCCATCCGCTTGCCGAGCATCAGTGCCAGCACCAAGGCCGAGACCCCCGAGCTGACGTGCACAACGGTGCCGCCGGCGAAATCCAGCACCGGAATCCGCCCGCCCGAAGCCCAGTTCATCAATCCGCCCGGACCCCAGACCATGTGGCAGAGCGGATAGTACACGACCACGACCCACAGAATCATGAACACCAAGTAGCCCTTGAACCGGATGCGCTCAGCCACCGCCCCGCTGATGAGGGCGGGGGTGATGATCACGAACATCATCTGGAAGAGCATGAAGCTCTGGTGGGAAATGGTGGCGGCGTAGGTCGGGTTCGGCGCGGTGCCGACACCTTTCAGGAGGAAGTAGGTGAGGGGGTTGCCGAACAGGGCGTTGCCTTCGGCAAAAGCCATGCTGTAGCCGAAGAGCATCCACATCAGGGACATCACCGACATGAGGATCAGGCTGTGCATCATGGTCGAGAGCACGTTCTTGCTCCGGACCAGCCCGCCGTAGAAGAGGATCAGCCCCGGCGCGGTCATCAACAGGACCATGGCGGAACTGACCAGCATCCAGGCATTGTCCCCGGTGTCGAGAACCGGCCCCGCCGGCGCCGCTTCGGCGGCCGCCAGCATGCCGCAGCCAAGGATGAGCCACACGATGTGAAGGAGCCTCGGAAGGCGCCCTGCCCGACGCGTATTCCGTTTCATAGCAGCGGCATTGGGAAGGAAAGCCCTGCTGCTGTCAACCTCGGAGACAGGAAAAGATGGACCCGCCGCCCGCCGAGCCCAAAGCCGGCCCGGACCCCGCCGCGACGTCGCAGGCCGGGTCACCCCGGCTGTTGCGGTTCGTGGAGGAAGGCCGTCACGGGCTTTCCAGCCATCGTTGCACCCACTGTTCCGGCGTGGTGCCGCGTTCGCGGATCAGCCGGATCTGGGTCCATGGCTTGTCGGGCTCGCCCCGCGTCCAATCGAGCCACTCGCGGGCGAAGTCGGCCCGGGATTCCGGCAGCGGCCATTCTGCGCCTGCTTTCTGGCATTCGCGGCGGAGGCGATCCCACAGGCTCAACCACACGTAGCCCAGCCAGACCCGGCCCAAGCGGACGCGGGGTTTGAGTTCCGGTTGGTCCGCCA
>RFJD01000524.1 GCA_003695015.1 Verrucomicrobiota bacterium
CAGCAAAACACGCGTTTCCGTGATCGGAACGACTACCGGGCGGCCTTGGGAACGACCATGGCGCTGCGGCCGCGCTGGCGGCTGTTGGTGGAAGCGACCTATGGGCACTCCTCCTACGAAGCGGGCGCCGCGCGCGCCACGGACTGGGATCGCTTCGGCGGCAACGTCGGCTTCACCAGCAAGCTCACTGAGCGGCTCAACGGCACGGCCAAGGTGGGCTACGAGTACTGGGACCGGAGCATCAGCACCGGCGACACGCTGACGGCGAGCGTGGCCCTGAACTACGCTCTGAGCGATCGGATCAGTGTTTCGTTGAACTACTCGCGGGCGGCCCGGGAGTCGGTCATCAGCAATGAGGCCTACACCGCCAACACCGGTGGCTTGCGCCTCCAATACCGTTTGGGCAACCGGCGGCCGATCACCCTGGGCCTCAACGGCAATTTCAACTACAACGAGTGGGATCGAGGTGGAGAGGACACGTACGCCACCATCGGCGCCAGTGCGGCGTATGGTTTTCGTGAATGGTGCAGTGTGGTGCTGACCTACCAGTTCGATACGCGGGACAGCAGTCGTGTCTTCGGCCGCAACTGGACGTACACGGTGAACACCGTGACCTTGAGCGCAGTGATTGGATACTGATGATGAAGCGGATTCTTTCTTGGTGTTGGGTGGCCTTGAGCGTGGGCTTGTTGACGGGCTGCGGCGGTGGTGGCGGCGGTGGGGATGCGGCTGCTCCCTTGGTGCCGCCGGCGGGGGCGCCGCCGGAACCCACCCAGGACCGGCCGGTGGCGGTGGACGACGTCTTGGTCATCACCATCGTCGGTGAAACCACGCCGACCACCGAGTATCCCGTCAGTGCGGCGGGCTACATCCAGTTTCCGTATCTGGATTTGGTGAAGGTCGAGGGGCTCACCCCGACCCAGATCAAGGAGTTGATCGAGAAGCGCCTCAAGGACGAGGGCTACTTCGTCGATCCTCAGGTCTTGGTGACGGCGAAATACCAAGAACAATACGTCCATGTATTGGGCGCGGTGGCCCGGCCCGGCGCCATTCCGTTTCGGGGCGAGGGCAAGATGGACATCCTGGATGTGATCAGTTTCGCCGGTGGCACGACCCGGCTGGCCAAGGACAAGGTCGAGCACACGCACAATGGGGTGCGAAAGGTGTACTCGATCGAGGAGCTGAAACGCCGCCGGCCAGAGGACCGGGTGTTGGTCGAACCCGGTGACATCATCGAAGTCAAAGAGAGTTTCTTCTAGGCAGAACATGGCTTATCAGGCTTATCCCCAAACGGCCCCGGCCGATCCCGTCAGTCTTCCGCCGGCGGGCGGCGCGATGGGGTCAATGACGCTGCGTCACTACTGGCACGTGTTGCTGGAGCGACGTTGGCTGGTGATCATGGTGTTGATTCTGTCGGTTGCCGCCAGCGTGGGTTACGTGGTCAAGGCGCCCCGCATTTTCCGGGCCACGGTGCGGTTGCAGATCGATCCCGAGAGCGAGACGGGCGTGAACCTGCGGGATGGATTCGGCGGGGTCAGCCGGATGGATCCGGAGTACCTGCAAACCCAGTACAAGAACCTCCTGAGCCGTTCCCTGTTGGAACGGGTGGTGAAGGCGGAACGGTTGGAACAGGATCCCCGCTATTCGAAGGAAATGGATATCGTCGCCGCCCTGGCCAAGGACATCACGGTGACGCCCATCCGGATGACCCGGTTGGTCGAGGTGAGCGTGGAACACACCGATCCCCGCAAGGCCAAGGACATCGTGGACCGGCTGGCCAACGAGTTCATCGAACGGAACCGCCTCTTGAAGACGGGCCGCATGATGAGCACCCTGCAGGTGTTGCGTTCCCAAGCCCAGCAGATGGAGCGGGAGGTCACCGAGTTGGAGGAAGCGGTCCAACAGTACCGCGAAAAGCAGAACTTCGTCTCGTTCGATGCGGGTTCGAATCCGGTGGCCCAGTCCCTCTCCCAGGTCCAAGCCCGCTACGCGGACGCGAAGGCCACGGCCGAGATCATGCAGGCCACGATCCGCGAGTTGGACGCCCACCTGAAGGCCGGCCGGCCGGCGGAGACGTTCCCCTCGGTGGCCAATGACAGCCGGGTGATCGAGTTGCAAAAGCGGCTCACCGGCTATCGCACCGATCTGGGGGCGATGCTTCAACGTTATGGCGAAAAGCATCCGGCCGTGGTGACGTTGCGATCGCAGATTGCCGAGACCGAGAAGGAGCTGCAGCAAACGGTCAAGGATGTCATCGAGACGCTGCGGAAGTCGGCCGAGCTGCGGCAGATCGAGCTGGCGAACCTCGAGGAGAACCTGCGTTACTGGGAGCAGAAACAGCAGGAGTGGAACAAGGCCAAGACCACGTACGACGTGCTCCAGCGCAAGGCCGACGCCAGCCGCGCCCTGTTCAACATGGTGCTCAGCCGGCTCAGCGAGGCCGAGGTGATGCAGCGCGACACGGCCAACAACATCAACATCGTGGATCCGGCGACCATCCCCACCGAGTTCGTCAAACCAAACATCCCGGTGGTGCTGACGGCCGGTGTGCTGGGCGGCATCCTGCTGGGCATCGGTCTGGCCTTGTTCGTCAACTACCTGGACGACTCGATCAAGAGCCAGGACGACGTCGAGCTGCACTTGCAAATGCCGTTCCTGGGCTACGTGCCCAGCATCAAGAGCGCCAAGGAGGTCGAGCGCTACCTGCAGTGCCACCTGCATCCCCAGTCCAACGCCTCCGAGAGCATCCGCTCGATCCGGGCGGCGGTCGCCTTGGGCGATCACGGCGAAAAACTGCGGGTGCTCACCGTCACCAGCACGATTCCCTCCGAGGGCAAATCCATCATTGCGGCGAACTTGGCGATCGCCATGGCGCAGACCGGCTACCGGACGCTGCTGGTGGACGCCGACATGCGCCGGCCGCGACTGCACAAGGCCTTCCAGTTGCACAACCCGGTCGGCTTGCCCGCCTACCTGCACGGCAAGACCGACCAGTTCGAGGAACTGGTCACGGCCACCGAGGTGCCCAACCTGGACATGATCTCCTGTGCCGGCGGTTCCTCGCAGTCCACCGAGCTGGTGGCTTCGCGGCGGATGGTGCAGTTCCTGGACGAGGCCCGGAAACGCTACGACCGGGTGATCTTGGACACCCCGCCGGTTTCGGCGGTCAGCGATCCGTTGGTGGTGGCGTCGCTCTCGGACGGCTGCGTGTTCGTGGCCAAGTTCAACAAGGTCCGCCGTGAGCACGCCCGCAAGACCCTTCGCCGCCTGTTGGATGCGGGCGTCCACATTTGTGGCGTGTTGCTCAACGACATCGACTTCGAGGGCCGCGACTCGTACTACTACTCCTACTACTTCTACCAGAACCGGTATTACTCGAGTTACCGGTCGCGGCCGGATCAGATCGGTGCCGTCCGCAGCACCTGATCTCCTCCGGGCCCGCCTCCGGCCCGCGTGTCAAAACCAGCGCCCCGCCCGAAAGGGCGGGGCGTTGTGTTTGGGAAGGGTTCGCTGCGGCGGCGTCGCCGGTGGCTGCGGCCCTGTCAGAGGAACCGCGCCAGGAGTGGCCGCAGCCGTTCGATTGTCTCCGGCGGCCAGTGGGCACGATCGGTCAGGATGGCGTTCTCCAACGCGCGATGGCAGGAGCACCCGGGTTGGGCGGGGATTTGCGGAATGACGGCTTGGATGACCCGTTTGGCCAGCTCGGCGTTGCGTTTGAGGTTGCCGATGACCAATTCGACGGTCACGTGATCCTCGTCCGGCTTCCAGCAATCGTAGTCGGTGACCATGGCCATGGTGGCGTAGGCGATCTCCGCTTCGCGGGCGCACTTGGCCTCGCCGAGGTTGGTCATGCCGATGACAGCGTGCCCGTCGCGATGGTTGAGGAGGGACTCGGCGCGGGTCGAGAAGGCGGGTCCTTCCATGTTGACGTAGGTGCCACCGTCATGCACCCGGGCCTGCAGTTGGCGGCACGCGGCCAGCAGGAGCTGGCGGAGTTCCCGGCAGACCGGGTCGGCGAAGGCCACATGAGCCACGATGCCGCGCCCGAAGAAGGTGTGTTCGGAGGATTTCTTGGTGCGATCCAGGAACTGGTCCGGGAGGACGACGTCGCAGGGATGATACTGTTCCTGGAGCGAGCCGACGGCGCTGACGCTGATGATCCAGGCGACCCCGAGTTGCTTGAGGGCATGGATGTTGGCGCGGTGGTTCAGCTCCGAGGGGAGGAGCCGGTGGCCCCGGCCGTGGCGGGGGAGGAAGGCCACGGGCCGGCCGGCGATCTCGCCGGTGAGGATCTGGTCCGAGGGCATGCCGAACGGCGTCGGCACGGTGACCCAACGGCGGTTCGTGAGCGCCTCGATTTCGTAGAGGCCGGTGCCTCCGATGATGCCGATGCGGGGGGCGGGATTTTCCATGAGAGGGGTCATTCGACGGTGACGCTTTTGGCGAGATTGCGCGGTTTGTCCACGTCGCAACCGCGCAGAACGGCGATGTGGTAGGCCAGCAACTGGAGGGGCACGATGCCGACGATGGGGAACAACGGACCGTCCTCGGCGGGCACCGGGAGAAACACGTCCGAGCGTTCCGCCAACGTCTCGTCGCCCTCGGTGCCCACGGCGATGATCGGTCCGTGGCGGGCCCGGATTTCCTCCAGGTTGCCCAGGGTCTTTTCCTGCAACCCACCCCGGGGAGCGATGACCACGGTGGGCGTGGCCGGCTCGATGAGGGCGATCGGACCGTGCTTCATCTCCGCCGCCGGATAACCGGAGGCGTGGATGTAGGAGATCTCCTTGAGCTTGAGGGCGCCCTCCAGCGCCACGGGAAAGTTCCACTGGCGGCCGATGTAGAAAAAGTGGTGGCAGGAGGCGAACCGTTCAGCGGCGGCGCGGATGTGCGGCTCTTGGGCGAGGACCTGCTCGATCTTCTCCGGCAGCGCCTCCAATTCCCGCAGGATCGCCAGTCCGTGGGCCGGGGACATCATCCGCATCCGGCCCATCAACAGGGCGAACAGCACCAGCACGGTGACCTGCGAGGTGAAGGCCTTGGTCGAGGCGACCCCGATTTCCGGTCCGGCGTGGAGGTAGATGCCGCCGTCGGCCTCGCGGGCGATCGTGCTGCCGACGACGTTGCAAATGGCCAGGACCCGGTGCCCGCGCCGTTTGGCCTCGCGCAGGGCGGCCAGGGTGTCGGCGGTTTCGCCCGACTGGGTGATCACCAGCACGAGGGTGTTCTTGTCCAAGGGGGCGTTGCGGTAGCGGAACTCGCTGGCGTACTCGACCTCGACCGGCACATGGGCGAACTCCTCGATGAGGTGTTCGCCGACCAGACCGGCGTGCCAGGAGGTGCCGCAGGCGGCGATGACGATCCGGTCCACGGCGCGGAGTTCCGCCGGGGTCATGTTCAGGCCCCCGAACCGCGCGGTGGCTTCGGCGTGATCCAACCGCCCCCGCAGCGCATTCCGGATGGTCTGCGGCTGCTCGTGGATCTCCTTGAGCATGTAGTGGGCGTAGCCGCCCAACTCGGCCTCCTCGGCGCCGAACTCGACCTCGCTGATCTCGACCCGGCTTGAACCGCCCTCGAGGTTGAAAACGCGGAAATCCTCGGCCCCGAGGCAGACCAAGTCGTGGTCGTTGAGGTAAACCACCTGCCGGGTATGGGCCACGATGGCGGTGCAGTCACTGGCCAGGAAGTTTTCCTCGCGACCCAGGCCGACGATCAGCGGAGAACCCCGGCGCGCGCCGACCAACAACCCGGGTTCGTCCTGGCAGAGGACCACCAACCCGTAGGTGCCGATCACCTGGCGAAGGGCCTGCTCGACCGCCCGCAGCAGCCGCGGTCGTCCGTCCGGGGAATCCGCCGGGGTGCGTTCGTATTCGACCCCGATCAGGTGGGCGAGCACCTCGGTGTCCGTCTCCGACCGGAACTGATGCCCGGCCTGCTCGAGCCGGCTCCGCAGCGGGGCGTAGTTCTCGATGACCCCGTTGTGGACCACCGCGATGCGCCCGGAGGCGTCCAGATGCGGATGGGCGTTGGTGTCGGAAGGCGGGCCGTGCGTGGCCCAGCGGGTGTGGCCGATGCCGACCGTTCCGGGCAGGGGGTCTGAGGCGAGCGCCCGGGCCAGCCCCTCGGCGATCTTCCCCCGGCGTTTGCAGAGGTGGAGCCTGCCGTCGGCATGCGTGGCGATGCCGGCACTGTCGTAGCCCCGGTATTCGAGACGGCGCAACCCCTCCAGCAGAATCGGGGCTGCCGTTTTCCGGCCGATGTATCCAACGATGCCGCACATGGGCTCCGAAGAAGCGCGCCACCGGATGTTCCTTGCCCGGCGGGCGCGGGCGACGCTATAAGCACTTCGACGCAAGAGGCAAGCCGCGAATCGAGCCATGAAAGCACCAACCAACGGAAGCGGGGATGCGGGCCGGGTTTTGGCGATCATCATGGGCGGCGGACAAGGCACGCGCCTTTATCCGCTGACGCGCGAGCGGGCCAAGCCGGCGGTTCCCCTCGCCGGCAAGTACCGGTTGGTGGACATCCCGATCTCCAACTGCATCAACTCCGGCATCCGGCGGATCTTCCTGTTGACCCAGTTCAACTCCGCCTCCCTGCACCGCCACGTGTACGGCTCCTTCAAGTTCGACCACTTCTCCAACGGCTTTGTCGAGATCCTTGCCGCGGAGCAAACCCCCACCAGCACGACTTGGTACGAGGGAACGGCCGACGCCGTGCGGAAGAACCTGCCGCACTTCGCCCCCCGGCGGTTCGACTACGCCCTGATCCTCAGCGGCGACCAGCTCTACCGCATGGACTTCCGGCAGCTTCTGGCCCGGCACATCGAGACCGGCGCCGAGCTGACCATCGCCACCACCCCGGTGGACCGCCGGGCCGCCACCTCGCTCGGCATCATGCAGACCGACACCGATCTGCGCATCACCCGGTTCGAGGAAAAGCCGAAGGACCCGGCTGTCCTGGACGAACTGGCGCTCCCGCAAGAGGCCCGCCAGACCTACGGCGTGACCGGCGAAGGCGACCGCTACCTCGCCTCGATGGGCATTTACCTCTTCAACCGCCAGGTGCTCTGGGAGGCGCTGGACAACGACCTGACCGACTTCGGCAAGGACATCATCCCGACCGCCATCCAGCAGCGCCGCGTGTACGCCTACATCTTCCAGGACTACTGGGAGGACATCGGGACCATCCGCTCCTTCTTCGAGGCCAACCTGGACCTCACCTCCGAGCTGCCGCGGTTCAACTTCTTCGACATGAACGCGCCCATCTACACGCGGCCGCGGTTCCTGCCCTCCTCGAAGATCAACGGTGCCCGGGTGGACCATTCGGTCGTGGCCGACGGCTGCATCCTGAACCACTGCGAGATCGCCCACTGCGTCATCGGCCTCCGCACGCTGGTCGATCACGGCAGCCGGTTGAAACGCTGCATCGTCATGGGGGCCGACGCCTACGAGAGCCAGGAGTCGATCGAGGAACACGCCGCCGCCGGCATCCCGCGGATCGGGATCGGCCGCAACACGGTCATCGAGGAGGCCATCATCGACAAGAACGCCCGGATCGGCGATGGCTGCGTCCTCAGTCCGGCCGGCAAGGCGGAGAACATGGACGGCCCGAACTTCTACATCCGGGACGGCATCCTGATCATCCCCAAGGGGGCGGTCGTGCCGCACGGCACGCGGCTCTGAGGCCGGATGCCCGGGGCCGGGCGCGCGGCGGCGCGGCGAGCGGCGGAACTCAGCGGAACTTGCCCGGCAGGCTCTCCAATTGCCGGGCCAGTTGGGTCATGATCTGGGCGGTGGGTTGGTTGGCCATCCCGGGGCCCAGACGGACTTTCCGGGTCACCGGCAGCCGCTGCAGCAGCAGGCAGTAGTTGTCATTGACCATCAACCCCAGCAACTCCCCGTGCCGGGTGAAGACCAGGTCGCCGCGGGAGGGCAGGCTGCCGCTGAAAAGCCCGCCGATGGGCTTGCGCTGCATCTTCAGGTAAGCCGGGTTGTCGGGGTCCAGGCTGAACTCGACCTCGCCGTAGTAGTCATGCTTGGCGCCCACCACCACCGCCTGCTGGAAGCGAAACGGGTCCTTGGCCAGGGGATAGACTTTCACCTGCAGGTTGGTGACCACCTCGGGCGTCAGGGGCGCCACCACCAGCCGGGGATCCAGCGCGGTCAACTGCAGTTCGCTCAGCGGAAAGTGGTTCAGGCCCCGGCCGAGCGAACCGGTGATGATTTCCCAATCGACCGGGTTGGGGACGCTGCCCAGCGGCGTGGAATCGAGGTGATAGAGGGCAAAGGTGTTGGTGCCGTCGGTGAACAGGACGGTGCGGCATGCCGGTTCGGTCTTGATGTCACCAAAGGTCGAGGTGCGCCGGGCCCTGAAGGCGCTTTGGAGGCTGTTGGTGAGGAATTCGTTGAAGATGGTGTTCGGCGCCAGCGGTTGGGCTTGGAGGATCTCGGTTTTGATCGCCTCCGATTTGGCCGCCAGCGTCTCGACGCTTTCGGCCAGGTTGGTCCGCAATTTGGTGGTTTCCTCGGCCAGTTTGCCCACTCCCTGGGCCAGCGTGGCGGCATGCTGGCGCAGCTCGGCCTTCTCGACGTTGAGGGTCTGGACCAGTTTGCGGTTCTCGTCCAATTGCTCGCGCACGATGGCCGCCTCGGTTTCCACCCGGGTGAGCTCGATCTGGTAACGCTGTTTCTCCTCCTCGGCCTTGCGGCGGACGGCCTCGAGCTCGGCCATCTGTTGTTGGAGCCGTTCGACTTCGGCGCGGCGGGCGGCCAGCTCCTTCTGGATGGCCTCGGATTGCTCCTTGGTGATGCTGGCCTCGGCGCTGGCCACCCGGAGACTGGTGCTCAGTTCCTGGATCTGCTTCTCGGCCTCGGCCTGTTGTTGCTGGAGCTGCTCGAGCTGCCGGCGCGCCGCCTCCGTGGCCTGGCGGAGCCGTTCCCGTTCCTGGGCCAGCTCGCGGGCGCGGCGTTCGATCTCCTGGAGGCTTTGCTCCTTTTCCTCAACCTGCTTTTCGCGCTCCGCCAGCAGTTGTTCGCGATTCTGGAGGGCGCGCTCTGCCTCCGTGAGTTTCTCTTGCGCCCGGGCCCGCTCCAGCCGCTCCTGTTCGAGGGCCTGCTGCATGACTTCGACGAGGTTGCTCACCGCCCGGGCGTCCACGCCGGCGGTCTGCGGCGGCGGGGCTTGGCGGGCGGGCTCCTCGAAGTTGGCCAGCGAAAGCAGGCTGATCAGGAGGAAGTCGCAGATGATGACCAGGGCGGCGCGGCTCATAGGTTCCCCAGGGTGCTGTCGAGGATGAGCGCCCGGCGATAGGGCCGGACATGGCAGATTTTGAGGAGCGACACGAACAGGATGCCGAAGAGGGTCGAGGCGTAGGCCACCATGAGGCTGGGCTGGACGACGTTGAACGTCGGCAGGATGAGCCCCAACACGGTGCCGCCCAGGCCCACGTACAGGCCGGCGTCGAACATGTGCTCCTCGTTGTCCAAGAGCCGCAGTTTCAGCTCGCTGGAAACGGTCTGGCGCTTGATCTCGCGCAACTTGATGAGGTTCAGCACGTAGAGCGAACCCTGCACCACGAAGAACAGGACCAGCGCGATCCAGTTGATCTCTTTCATGACAGGTTTGATGGCTTCATTGACTTTGGCCCCCACCGCGGCGCTCAGGACCGGGATCCGCCACCGCGGGGCGGCCGGTTTTTCCGGTTCCGGGCGCGCCAGCGAAGGCTCGGTCAGGGCGACCGCCAGCAACACCAACAGCAGGGCCAGGACCTGCTGCTGGTAGAGGCCGAACTGCCGCGCCACGCGGGGCGACTCGATCGTCCGCTCGTGCGGCAGCAACCAGCCCACCCCCCGCACCAGGCAGAAGGCGGCGTCCAACCACAAGACATACTTGAGCAGCAGGGCCACGATGGGCAAGGCCAGCGTCAGCCGCAGCATCCAGCCAAAAGGCCGGTCCAAGGGCAGCCGACTCATCAGCGCTTCGCGGAACCGCGCCCGGTGGACGGGCCGTTGTTTCCGGAGCAGTTCGCGGACGCTCTCGGAACCGGCTTGCAACGCGAGCCGCAGGTGGCCCATGCCGTCCTGCGGGTATTGCCGGAGGTACCCGGCCACCAAACCCGCATTGCCGGCCAGATGGGCGGCACAGTAGAGCTGGGCGAGGTTCGTGACGTTGTTCTCGCTGCGGCGGACCAGGTCCCGGAGCGTCTCGACCCGGTCGATCAAGGCCATGAAGCCGGTGAACTGGGCCCAGTTGAGGTTCTGGGCCAGGGCCAGGACGTCGAGGTAGAAGGCCTCGATCGGTTCGGTGCCCTGGCCGCGGTTGGCGGCGCTGGCGTAGGACTCGATCTGCTGGCTGAGGGTGTCGGGGATCAGGTCGGTCCGATCCAACAACGCCGTCAGCAGGATGGCCGTCTCCAGGGCCTGGCCGGAGGCGGAAGACACCGGCGGGAGGATGGTGGTGTTGGTGAGGTTGCGGTTGTCCAACACCTCCTGGACGCCCGCCCGGGTGGAGCTCTGGAGCATGCGCAGCGTCCGTTGCCGCGAGGCTTCCGGGAGCATCAGATCGAGCACACGGGGTTCGGCCCGGCGGGAGGCGTCCCGGAACAGCGGGTCCAGGTAGGCCGCCGCCACACCGTAACGGGCCACCTCCGGATGCTGCTGCTTGTAAACCTCGAGAAACCGGCCCAGTTCCTCGTGCTCGGGGACATCGAGGGAGGCCGCCGCCAGGTAAAACAATTCCGCCAGCCCCAGGGCTTCCTTCTGGATCAGACCCGCCGCTTCGTGGACGAGATTCGGCCCCCGCAACCCACGGGCCCGGATGACCTCGAGATCGACCGCCCGCAGGTAGGCCGGAATCAGCGTGCCGGCCAGCCAGGCCACCGCCGCCAGCGTCAGGAACAAAATGACTCGCAGGAACCGCATCCCGAATCCGTGGCCGCAGTGTAGGGGCAGCCTGGGCAGGGTTGGCAACAGAATACTGCCCGGGCCGACACGGGCGCCCGGAGCCGGGCATTTCCACCCAGTTGTTTTCGCCCCAACCTCCGCCTTGTTCCGCCGCGGGTTTCCGCCCAGAATCCCGGCGTCAGCCATGCCGGATTGACGGAGGCGTCGGCCCTTGCCGCAGGCGTCGGTTCCTCCGCGCATGGCCGGTCGAGGCAACCAC
>RFJD01000525.1 GCA_003695015.1 Verrucomicrobiota bacterium
GGCTGCATGACATCCACCGACAGCACGGTGGTCACCGATTCGCGGGGATCGCCGGTGTAGTAGCGAAGCAGGTCGTTGGCGAGCTGGAGGCTCAGGCTGCCGCCGCTTTTCAGAAGCTGGGAGACGCCGATCCGCGAGTTGACGTTGCCGAGGACCTCGTTGCCGCCCCCGTCACCCGACAACGTGCCGGCCGCGGTGCCGATGAGGTTGGGCTGGAACCGGTGGCGCTCGCCGGTGAGGTTCAACGCCGCCAGGTAGAGCTGTTCCTTCTGGAGCTGGTACTCGCGGCTGTTGCGGACCGCCAGGTCCAGGGCCTGCTGCAGGTCGATCCGCAGCTCATTGGTCGCCGCCCGGTCGGCGAAAACCTCCTCCGGCGCGATCTCCCGGGGGTCGCGGCCGGACCAGCGGGTGTCGATGTCAAACCGGTTGGTCCGGCCGAACACCTGCTTCTGGGCCTGCTGAATGAGCTGGTACACTTGGCGATCCGCCCGTTCGCGGTATTTGGCCGAGGAGCAACCCCCGATGAGGAAAACGACGAGCAGCGCGAAGGCTGCTCGACATCCTTTCCGCCGGAACCAACCGCCCCGGCTTTCCTCGCTTGCCCGGTTCTCCATGTCAGTCCTTCGATAGGTGACGGCCACCGGAGAAGTCTGGTTACACGGTTCCGCCGCCAAGCGCCAGCCTGCACCGGCCGGGATTGCCCTTGTCTCGGGCCGTCCGGCGCGCATAGTGCTGCCCGTGGCCCACCCCGGGCAACATGCCATCGCCGCGCGGCAGGGGCGGAGCACCCGTCCCCTCGACCGCGGCCACGCCCACTTCCCGGGGCGGCCGTTCGGAGTTTGCGGCCGTGCGGCCGCATGGATTGATTGACCATGCCCATCCCCGTCCTCTCGATTGCCGAAATGCGCCGGTGGGAACAGGCCACCTGGGCCACCGGCCAGACCGAACAAGCCGTCATCGAACAGGTCGGCCGCCTGTTGGCCGCCCGCCTGCTGCGCTGGAGCCGGCCCGGCGACCGCATCCTCATCCTCGCCGGCAAGGGGCACAACGGGGACGACGCCCGTTGCTCCCGGCCCCATCTCGAAGCCGCGCAACGCGAGGTCGAGTTGGTGAACGTCCGTGACCCGGAGGCCGACCTCGCCGCCGTCCAGACCGCGCTGGGACGCAAACCCGCCTGGGTGGTGGACGGGTTGTTCGGCATCGGTCTCAACCGCCCCCTGGCCGCCGAATGGCAACGGCTCATCGCCGTGGTCAACGACGCCGGCCGGCCGGTGCTCGCCGTGGACGTGCCCAGCGGGCTGGACGCCGACACCGGGCGGGTGTTCGGCGCCGCCATCCGCGCCGCCATCACCGTCACCCTCGGGGCGCCGAAAACCGGGTTGCTGGCCCCGGAAGCCACGCCTCACGTCGGCCGGCTCGTGGTCGAACCACACATCGGGCTGACCGACCCGCCGACCGAAGGCGAGCTGCAGTGGATTCTTCCGGAAGATTTCGCCGGCTGGCCCCCGCCCCGCCCGGTGGACGCCCACAAAGGGACCTTCGGCCACGCCTTGCTGCTGGCCGGTTCGCCGGGCTACCACGGCGCCGCGGTGCTGGCCGCCCGGGCCGCCCAGCGCGCCCGGCCCGGCCTGATCTCGCTCTTCACCGACGCCGCCGTTTACGGGCCGGTCGCCTCCCAGCTTCAGGCGGTGATGGTGCACGCGGTCGGCGACAACCGCTTCAACCTGCCGGAGAAAGGGACGGCCCTGCTGGTCGGCCCCGGACTCGCCGCCCCCAACGCCAAGAACCGCTTCGCCGAGCAGTTGCTTTCGGCCTGGCGCACCACGCATCACCCGGTGGTGGTGGACGCCTCGGCGCTGGACTGGCTGGCGCCCCGGCATTCGCCGCCGCGGGAAAACATCCGCGTCCTGACCCCCCACCCCGGCGAGGCCGCCCGCCTGTTGCGATCCTCGGCCGGGCAGGTTCAAGCCGACCGCCTGCAGGCCCTGCGCACCATCTCCGCCCAGCGCGGCCATTGCTGGGTCATCCTCAAAGGCCGCCACACGCTCATCGGGCGTTCCGAAGGTCCGGTTTATGTCAATGGCAGCGGCAATCCGGACCTCGCCCAGGGCGGCGCCGGCGACATCCTGGCCGGCCTGTTGGTCGGTTACCTCGCCCAACCGGAGCTCCAGGCCGATCCCGCCCGGACCCTCGCCCTGGCGGTGTGGCAACACGGCGAAGCCGCCGACCGCCTCACGGCCGCCGGCCGTCGCTGGGTTCCCGAGGAACTCGTGGACGCCCTGGGCGACCCGCCGGAGGCTTGAGCCGCCGTCCCTCCGAGGTCTCCCTCGCGGCGAGCCGTTTGCGTCCCCCGCGGGGGCGGGTTTATCCTGTGGGCACAGCATCGAGGGAGTTATGAAACGGCTGACCGATGCAGACTTGCGGTTTCTGGTGGAAACGGTCGCGCCCGAACGCGAGGACGTGGACCGCGTGGTGGAACTGCTGCGGGGCAAGGACGACCTCATCGAGCCCATGCTCGACGATCCGCGGGTCATCGAGCGGATCACCTCGCCCGAGGGGCCGCTGACCCAACTCTCCCCCCACCTCCTGTTCACCCTGCTGCTCCGGCAGGTGCAACGCGACCTCCGCGAGTGCGGGTACGTGGACGAAATCGAAGGCCGCGGCCGACGGCTGCCGGTGTTCGAGGCGGACCGGGTGGTCGAACTGCTCGACGACGACGCCCTGCGCGAGTACCTGGTGGCCCTGCTCTGCTCGTTCGTCCGGTCCCGCACCACGGTGGTCTGGTTCAAGAATCCCCGCGGCTGGAGCAAACGCCGGTTCAGCGACCTGAACCTGGACGACATGATCCGGCTGGCCCAACTGGCCCCCCGCGATCTGCGCCCCCGGTTCCTGCGCCGGGCCGCGGACCTGACCCTTTTCTACAGCGGCGTGTTCCCGGACCACCTCACCGTCGAGGTCGCCCGGCCGCGCACGCCCTTCACGGCCGAGCGCACCCTGCGCGATTACGAAACCGAGGGTCGGCATTACTATGAGCTGCTCGCCCGGGACCCCGAGCCGCCGGAGCTTTCGCCCGTGTTCGACACGCTTTCCCGCCATTTCACCCTGGCGCGGCACGCCCTCAACACGCTGAGCGACCGTTACCTCGGCCCGCAACGCCAGCGGTACTTCCACGGGCCCCAGAACTGAGCCGGGCAGCCGCTCGCCCCGGGGGACGATTTGCCTTGTCCGGGCCCGTCCCCTGCGGCAGAAACGCCCGCATGAAAACCGCCACACGCCGCACGCTGTTGCTCGCCGGTCTGCTCCTTGGCCTCCCCGCCACGGCCGGTGAACCCATCGCCCTCTTCAACGGCAAGAACCTCGACGGCTGGCACGCCTACCTCTCCCAACACGGCGTGAGCCGCGACGAGGTCTGGTCGGTCCAAGACGGCATCCTGGTCTGCCGCGGCCGGCCGATCGGCTACCTCTACACCGACCGCGCCTTTCAGGATTTCCGGCTCGTGGTCGAATGGCGCTGGGCGCCCGGGGCCAAGCCCTCCAACAGTGGCATTCTCCTGCGGATCCAAGACCCGCCCAAACCGCTGCCCCGTTGCCTCGAAGCCCAGCTCCAACACGGCAATGCCGGCGACGCCTACGGATTCCACGGCATGGAGATCGACGGCGATCCCGCCCGCAAGATCGACGTCCAGGGCGGCGACTTCACCGGCCACATCCTCGGGGTCAAGAAGATGAAGCCGGCCGAGAAGCCCGCCGGTGAATGGAACCGCCACGAAATCGAGCTGAAGGGCGATCGCCTGACCATCCGGCTCAACGGCGAACTGGTCAACGAGGCCACCGGCTGCACGGTCGCCTCCGGCCCCATTGGCCTGCAATCCGAAGGCGGGCCCGTCCAATTCCGCAAGGTCGAGATCACCCC
>RFJD01000526.1 GCA_003695015.1 Verrucomicrobiota bacterium
CGGGAAACGGCGGCCCGCCATGGTCCCCCGGCACCAGTCCAAAATGGCCGTCGCCAACCGCGCCCGGCCTTCAGGCCCCGCCCCCGGCCGCTTGAATCGCCCGCGCACTGCCGGTCCGGCGCCGACCCGAAACCGGCACTCGACCACGCCTTCCTCTCCGCCGGCCGTCTCTCCGGCGGTTTCCGCCGCCAGGAGCACGGCGCCAACGCCCAACCGCCGTCCCAACGCCGTCGCTTCCTCCCAGAGGGTCCCGCCGTCCGAACCTCCCCGGCCGGGACGCTCACCGCTCGTCGCCCCCAAGCCCCGCGCCAACAACTCGCGCAAACCGCCGACATTCGGGGCCGCCACCACGCCCGCCACCACTTCGGCCGCCAACCCGCATCCGGCCAAATCCGCCCCGACGATCCCGTCGGTCTCCACCACCAGCAACCGGACGCCACGCCGCCCCAGCTCCTCCAGCACCACTTCCTCAAGCGTTCGATCCCCTTCGGCGTAGATCCGATCGCCCAGCTCCCGTCGAACCGCCGCCGCCAATCGGGCCAACCGGTTCGTGGCGTCGGGCGATCCGGCCGGCAGAGCCAGCGTCAGGTCCACCCGCCCGGCTTGAAAAATCGAGGAAAGCATCAGTCCCTCGGGCAGCCCGACCTTCTCGTGAATCACGGCATCGATCTGCGACTCGCCGATGCCGGCGAACCGCAGCGTCACGGAGGGCCCGGGCCGTCGGAGGCCAAATCGTTCCCGCAGCCGTGGCAGCAGGTGCTCCCGCACCATGGGCCGCAATTCCCCCGGCGGTCCCGGCAGCGCAACGAACCAGCGCTCCCCCGTGTCGAACACCAACCCCACCGCCGTGCCGTTCGGGTTGGGCAGCCAGCCGCCGCGGGACGGCACCATGGCCTGCCGTCTCAAGTGCGGATACCGCGCCAGCCGCTCCCGGCCGAACCTGCGCTCCATGTCCGCCAGGACATCCGCATCCTCTCGGAGCGGTATGCCGGTGAAGGCGGCCAGGGTCTGGCGGGTGATGTCGTCATCGGTCGGTCCCAAGCCGCCGGTCACGATGACCAACGGCGCCGCCTTCGAGGCGAACTCGAGTGCCCGCGTCAGATCCGCCGCCACGTCGCCCACACACAACGAGCCCACGCACTCCAGGCCCCACGGCCGCAACGTCCGGGCCAGGAACTGCGTATGGCCGTCCGCATACACCCCCCGCAACAATTCCCCGCCGGTCACCACCACGAAATAAGGCGCCGTCGGCGTTTCCGTCGCCGGCCGTCCCGCTTCACCCGCACGGAGAGTGACCGCGACCAAGCACAGCCAGAGCCAGCCGTCGTGCACGTGCTTCATCGCTCCGTGGATAGTGTCCGAACGGGGTGACGGTAAAGCCGGAATCCGCCGCTCACCCGGGCCGGCCTCAGGGGGGCAGCAGCCGCATGATGGCCAGCTCGGCCACGAACAAGAGCGCCAGCCCGGCCCACACGCACCCCTCGCGCCAGCGTGGCGACACCTGAAGCACCGGGCTGAGCGTGAAGAGCAGCCGCACATCCCCCGCCTCGATCACACAGCCGTTTCGCAGCCGCTCCCGCTGCACCCGCCGCCCGTCCACCCGCACGATGGCCTCCCCCTCCGGCGCCAGCACAAGCCCTTGGTCCCGTTCCCACTCGATGCGGAAGTGACGTTCCCAGACGCCCGTCCCCTCGATCCGCACATCGGCCTGCCTGCCCCGGCCCGCCACCAAAGGAAAACGGCGGGCCACGAACTCCTGACCCGCCGTCGATCCCGAAAGCACCCGCAGACAGACCATCACCAGAGCTTCTTGGGCACGTACACGTCGTCCCCGGGATAGAGCGGCGGATCGTAGCGCGGATCCTCGAGGGCCTTCTTGCAGTTGACGATGATCTCGGTGCCATCGGTGCGCGTCACCCGCACCGCCTTCCGGTTGGCGAACTCGGTGAAATCGCCGGCCACCTTGATGGCGTCCAACACCGTCATCTGGCCCTCGTAGTCGTAACGACCCGGCATCCGCACGTAACCGCCCACGTGGACGTAGCGGCCCTCGATGCGGACGGTGACCGTGATCCGGTTGAAATACTTCAGGAGCTTCCGGCGGATTTCCTCCTGAAGGTCCGAAACACGTTTGCCCGCCGCCTCGACCTCCTCGTTGAACGGGAGCGTGATCCGGCCGTCTTCACGGACGCGCTGCTCGACCGCCGGCGGCGGATTCGGCACGTCCGTGTACATCACCGTGATCCGGTCGCCGACGCGGACCACGTCGATGCCGGCCAGTGTGCCTGTCTCGTTGGGATCCAGGTTGGCCGTGGGGCGGTAATAGACCCGGCCGCCGCCGCAGCCCGCGGCCACCAAGGCCAGACACACCACCCCAAGGAACGGTCCCAGCCACCTGAAGACATTGCACCTCATAGCTCCCCGGTTCGTAGCGACATTCATGCCAGGAGGCAATCAGAACTTTTCCTTCAACTCCGGCGTCTCGGCCTCCTCGGTCTCCGTGGCCGCGGTCGCGGGCGCCTCGGCGGAGGAGTCTTTCTCGCGGCTCTTCCGCCGCTTGCGGCTGGACTTGCGGCGACGCCGACCGTACTCGCTGCTGGAACCGTAGTAGTAGTCGTAGTAGTAGCCGCTGTAGTAGTAGTAGTACGAGTCCTGCGAGATGTTGATGTTGTTGAGCACGATGCCCAGCAGGTTGTTGCCCACCTTCTGGACCATCTGCTTGGCCCGCAGCGTCATCGCCTGCGGATACTTGCGGTACTGCACCACCAGCAGGGCGATGTCCACCATGCTGCAGAGGATCGAGGCATCACTGACGCCCATGATGGGCGGGGAGTCGAAGAACACGAAGTCGTAGCGGTTGCGGACCTCGTCCACCAGCTCCTTCATGCGCGGGGAGTTGATGATGCCGAGCGCGCTGCTGGGCAGCTTGCCGCTGGGCAGGAAATCCAGCGTCGGCAGCGAGGTGGTCTGGATGACCTCCTCGAGCGTGTTCTGCTTCATCAGGTAGTTGGTCAACCCGATGCTGTTGGAGACGCCGATGAACTTGTGCAGGCTGGGGCGCCGCAGGTCCGAGTCCACCAACAACACCCGCTCGCCGTTTTGGGCGAAGACGGTGGCCAGGTTCATGATGGTCGTGGACTTGCCCTCGCCCGCGCCGCCGCTGACCACCGTGATCGTGTTGTCGTTCGGGTTCTTGCGCGAGAAGAGCACGTTGGTCCGCAGCACCCGGTAGGCCTCGGCGTGCGGGCTGTCCGGCCCCTCCTTGATGAGCAGACCGATGTTCTGCGGGATCACACCCACGACCGTGGCCTCCAAGGAGCGCTCCACGTCGTCGATCGTCTTGACGCTGGTGTCGAGGTACTCGATGAAGAACGCCAGTCCCACGCCCATGACCAGGCCGAAGACCACCCCGAGGACGAGGTTCAGGAAGAGATCGGGCCGGACCGGCTTCAGCGCGGGCACCGCGGGATCGGTGACCTCGACGACCGATTCGGTGGGCAGGGCCGAGTCGATGGTTTCCTGCAGCGTCCGCAACAGCAGGGTGTCCCGGATGCGCTGCTCGTTTTCCCACTGACGCTTGAGGTCGAAGTACTGGCTGAAGCGCGCGGCCTCCTCGGCCACGGCCCGCTCGGCCTGGGCGACCTGGTTGCTGATTTCGTCGTAACGGGCTTTGAAGGAGGCCACTTGGGCCCGCATGCCCTCCAAGATGCCGTTAAGCCGGTTCGTGATCTGCTTCTGGAGGGTGTCCTTCAACGCCATGTAGCGCTGGACCTCCGGATTCTCGGGGGTGTAGTCCTTGAGCAGCTTGCTGAGGTTTTGCTCGACGACGTCCAGATCGTCGATGCGCTTGGGCAGGAGCGCCTCGCTGGGCATGACCGTGAGGATGGCGTCCCGCAGGTCCTGCAGCCCTTTGTCACGGATGCGCTCCAGCTCTTGGAGCTTGGACTTCCAATAGACCAGATCACTGCGCGCCTGTTGGAGGGCTTGGAGCAGGGTGCTGAGCCGCTCCCGCTCGGTGGAGATCGAGTAGGCGCCGGCGGTGCCCGCCACCGTGTCCGGAATGTTCAGCTCCAGACGGAGTTGATCCAATTGCTTCTGGAGGCGTTCCACCCGTGCGTTCTGCTCCTCGAGCTTCTGCTGCAGCACGGCAATGGCATTGGTCATGTGTTCCCGCCGGCTGTGCTGCCGCCAGTTCTTGTAGGAGGCGGCAATCAGGTTCGCCAGGTCGGCCGCCTCCTCCGGGATGGGACTGTAAACGGTGATTTCGACGAGCTTGGTGTTGCGCGACTGCTTCACCTCCATGTTGCGCAGGAGGTACTGGTAGGCCTCCTGTTCGTTGAGCAACTCGCCATCCCGCAGCCCCAGGCGCTTGGACCATGCGGGGATGAACTGGCGGTCCGGCGGCAGCTTCTCGCCGGCCGCATTGGTGGGGCTGTGGATGACCGGCATGAGCACCGACATCGATTGGATCTTCTCGAACTCGGTGGCCATGAAGTAGGGATCGAAACTCGGATCCCGTTGCTGGCCGCCAATGGTCGGGATGTCGGTGGCGTCCTTCTCGATCTCGATCCGGACGGTGCTGGCGTAGGTGGGCTTGAGGACGAAGGTGACCGCCAGAGTGGTCAGCACCACCAACAGCCAGACGGCGAGGATGACCATCTTGCGGATCCGGATGATCCGCCAGTAGTCGAGGAAGTGGAACTCGGTTTGAGGACGGGCAGAGGAACTGGTCGATTGCATGGGAAAGAAAAAAAGGAGGCCAGCTTGTGACGCCCAGCCTCCCGATACCGCTTACGACATGAGGATCAGTAGGTGGCTTTGACGCCGGCGTAGCCGCGGTGCCGGTCGTAACCGCGCTGCGGCAGATCCGACTCCAAGTCGTCAAACAGGTAACCGGCTTCGAGCGCCACGTGCTGGTTCAACGCGTAGGAAAGGTTCACATCGGCGCTCCAGTAGTTGTCGAACTCGCCATCGAAGGGGCCGCCCTTGAACTCCGACCCCTGCCAAGCGCCCCGCACGTAGGCGGTCAGCTTCGAGGTGATGGCGTGCGAAATGGCGGCGTAAACCATGGTCGCCTGGGTGCCGAGGGTGATGTTGTTGGCGGTGCCCGGCGCCATGGCGATGTCCGTCGGATAGATGCCGGTCAGCACCCCGAGCATCACCCGGCTGTTCTCCTGGTACCAGTAGCTGGCCGCCACCTGGGCGTAGGGACCCCAGAAATCCTCGTTCGCATTGTAGTAGTCCGCGTATTGAACGCCCACCCGGCCCTGCAGCGCCAATTTGGCCGTGGCCATGTGATCAACACCCAGGAAACCGTAATGCGAGCGGAAGCTCCGCGAATCGGCGTTGGGAATCAGGGCGGGCGGCAGACCGACCACCGCCGGGGTTGACAGCAAGCTGTCGCTGGTCATGTCGGTCATGCCGAACTCGTAGCCCAGCAGCCCGGTGGTGGTGGGCTGGAAGTGACGGCGGGCGTCCAAGCGGAACTTGTGCTCCCAGCGGTCCAACAAGGCCGACCGGCTGCCGTCGCCGGCCTGCTCGTAATCGTACACCGTGCCGTTGTAGCCGATCGCCATGCCCCAGATCTCGCTGAAGTCCTTCAAGAAGTTGGCGCCGGCGTAGTTCCGGATGTTGCTGCCGTCGGTCCGGTAGAAGCTCTGGATCGGACCGGGCTGCAGAACGTCCGGTTCCGAGGAATAGACGAACTGGTCCTTGACCTCGACCCGGGTGGTCTCGTTGAGGTCATGCCCCATGAAGAGGTCGGCCAGCACCGTCTGGTCGATCTCGTTGTCGGTGCGGTCCTCGTACCACCGCAGGCCGTACTCGACCCGGAGATTCACGGTGGTGGTGTCCTGCGACAGGTTCAGGCCCACCGACGGCCGGACGTCGATGCCCCAGCTCTCGGCCTTCCCCGGGCGCCCACCCGGCACGGGGTTGTCCACACCGGTGTTGTAGTTGGAGTCGTAAAAGCCGCGCAGCTTGGCGGCGACGCTCCACGGCTTGGAGGTGGAGGGCTCCCCGATCGGCTGGGCGTTCACCGCCATCGTCCCCACCGCAGCCAGACTGGCACAGGTAATCAGCTTTTTCATAAATCGACTTCCTCTGAACGGAGGTTCCGCAAGTGTGTTCTCTAGCCTCGAAAGGTCGGCCCCTTTCTAAGATCAACGGACCGGGATGTCAAACAGAAATGAGCACCTTTTTGCGGCTCCCGAGCGCGGGTAATCGCTTGAGGCAAGCCGGGTTGCCGCGGCGCGCCGACGCCAAGCCCCCCGGCGCCCCGCGAGGCGGCGCACCGGGGCGCTCCGGGACCCGGCAGCGCCGGCGGGCACGGCCTTCCGGACCGCCCGGAGGGACCGCCCCGCCGCCCGGCTCGATGGCGTGCCCACGCTCACAATCCCAGCTCCTTCAGGACCGGGTCCAGCGCCTCGGCCCAGATCTCGTACCCCCGGCGGTTCGGATGCAGGAAATCGGGCATCAGCTCCTTCGGCAACGTGCCGTCCGGGGCCAGGAACCGGTCGCTGATGTCCAGGTACCGGACGTGCTCGCCGTCGGCCAAGCGCCGGATCCGCTGGTTGATGGCGATGTTGTTGAGGCGGCCGAGGTCGAAGGGCGAATGGCCGCGGGGGAAGATGGCCATCAGCACGATTCGGGTATCGGGCAGCTTCTCCCGGAGGATCCGGATGATGGCCTCGACACCGGCGGCGACCTCCTCCGGTTCCTGCATCAGGTGGCCGGTGTTGTTGGTGCCGATCATGACCACCGCCACCTTCGGTTTGACCCGGCCCAGATTGCCATGGGTCAGACGCCAGATGACGTGCTCGGTCCGGTCGCCGCTGAACCCCAAGTTCAGGGCATCGTACTTGGCGTAGTGGGCCTCCCAAACCGCCTTGCCGCGCCCTTCCCAACCCTGGGTGATCGAGTCGCCGATGAACACCAGTTGGGCCTTCCCCTTGCGGGCTTCGGCGGTCTTCTGGCGTTCGCGCTCCCGCCACCAAGCCTCACCCCGTCGGTGGGCAGGAATCACCGCCGAGTTGACCTGATAGAACCGCTTCAGGTCACGGTAACGCTTCTGCAGAGCTGTCAGAACGTTGGCGTATTCCGGATCCCGGTGCACGCTCCGCAGTTCCATCGGATCCTTTTGCAGGTCAAACAGTTGCCACTCCCGCGTCCGGGGGAAGAAGGCCAGTTTGTAGCGGGCGGTTCGGATGCCGTCGTGCATGGGCACGTTGTGGGCCGCCACGTTCTCGTAATAGGCGTAGTAGATGGCGTCGCGCCAGTCGGCGGGCGCCTTGCCGCCCGATTTGAGCACGGGCAGCAGACTCCGTCCCTGCATTTCGGCGGGCACGGGGACGCCGGCCATGTCGAGGAAGGTCGGCGCGTAGTCGATGTTCTGGATCAGCGCTTCGGAGCGGGTGCCGGGCGCCACGACGCCGGGCCACCGGATGATGAAGGGCATCTTGAGGGACTCCTCGAAGATCCAGCGCTTGTCGAACCAGCCGTGCTCGCCGAGGTAGAACCCTTGGTCGGAGGAGTAGATCACCACGGTGTTCTCCGCCAACCCGTTGTCGTCCAACCACTTCAAAAGCCGCCCCACGCTGTCGTCCACGGCCTGGACACAGGCCAGGTAGTCGTGCATGTAGCGCTGGTACTTCCACTGGAGCACCTCGTCCTCCGAAAGTTCCCCCGCCTTCATCCGACGGATGAACTCTTGGTTGCGCGGCTCATACCAGGCGTCCCAAGCAGCCTTTTGCTCCGGCGTCATCCGCCGGTACTCGCCGTTGGCCAAACCGGAACGGAAGTAGTCGGGGAAAAGGTTCTCGCCATGGAACTTCATGTCGTGCCCCCAGAACATGTGGTGGGCGATGGTCATCTCGTTCTCCTTGAGCAGGCGCGTCCGGCCCGAGTAGTCGTCGCGCAAGGTGGGCGGCTCGGGGACAGGGCGATCGCCGTAGGTGTCGAAATGGCGCGGCGGCGGCGACCAATTGCGGTGGGGCGCCTTGTGCTGGCACATGAGCATGAAGGGGCGGTTCGGGTCGCGACCGTGTTCGAGCCAGTCGATGCTGCGGTCGGTGATGATGTCGGTGACGTAGCCTTGATACTGCTTCCGGCTGCCGTCCATCTGGATGAAAACCGGGTTGTAGTAGTTGCCCTGCCCGGGGAGGACTTCCCAGTAGTCGTAGCCGACCGGGTCGGTCCCGAGATGCCACTTGCCGATGATGGCCGTCTGGTAGCCGGCTTTCTGGAGCAGTTTCGGGAAGGTGAGCTGGGAGGAGTCGAACCGGTCGCCGTTGCGGAGGAAGCCGTTGAGGTGGCTGTGTTTGCCGGTCTGGATGCAGGCGCGGGACGGACCGCACAACGAGTTGGCGCAGAAGGAGTTGACGAAAAGCATGCCCTCTTGGGCCAAACGGTCGATGTGGGGGGTGTGGTTGACCTTGGACCCGTAGGCGCTGATGGCCTGCACGGCGTGGTCGTCGGAGAAGATGAACACGATGTTCGGCGGCCGGCCGGGGGCTGAAGCCCGGGCCGACGGAAGGGCTGTTGCCAGCACCCAGGCCGCGATCATCACCGCCACACCCAAGCCTCGGCCGAGCCAAGCCCGCCCAAAACAGGAAGTCGTCTTCGTCATGGCATCCAATTCTCTCTTTGTCGCGTTCGTGGAGAACCGGGCGCACTTTGGGAGCTGGAACGGCCGCTTGTCCAGCACGGAATGCCGTTCGACTTGGTGTCATGGGACGCGACCATGGGAACCACCGGACCGCCACCGGCCTCACGCCACGACGTGGCCGCGGGCCGCCGGGGGGC
>RFJD01000105.1 GCA_003695015.1 Verrucomicrobiota bacterium
CCGGCCAGACGATCGATTCCCCGGCTGCCGACGGTGACGGCCACGCGGGCGTCCTTGGGCAGGCCGGCGAGCAGGGACGCCACCTGCCGGCGGCTTTCGGCGCGGACGTCGATGTCGGGCGCCTCGGGATAAACCTGACGGGCCGTCAGGAGCAGAGGAAAAGCGGGGGCCTCTCCCTGGCGGGAGCGGGATGTCCGGGTGTCGGATGCCACAACCTTTGTCATGTTCGGCCGGCGCAGTATGACCGCGGGGGCTTGGCGGCGCCAGTGCGGGTTGGCGGTCGGCGGCCGAAGAAAAAAAGCGGACCCACAAGGGGTCCGCCGCCAAATCGAAGCCCGTCCGGAGGGGCTCAGATGAACTCGTTGATGAGGTTCTCGAGGTATTCCTGGCGACCGCTCTCGTTGGTGCGGACCTCGCCCATCTTGAGGGCGTATTGCTCGAGCTCCTTGAAGCCGACCTTGCCTTGCTCGATCCGCTTGCCGATCCCGGTGTCCCAAGAGCGGTAGCGGTTTTTCACGAATGCGGCCAGGCGGCCGTCCTTGCGGATGGCGGCGGCGATCTTGAGGCCGCGGGCGAAGGCATCCATGCCGCCGATGTGCGCGTGGAAGAGATCGACCGGGTCGAAGCTCTCGCGCCGGCACTTGGCGTCGAAGTTCGTGCCGCCGGTGGTGAAGCCCCCATACTTGAGGATGGTTAGCATCACCATGGTCGTCAGGTAGATGTCGGTCGGGAACTGGTCGGTGTCCCAGCCGAGCAGCAGGTCGCCGGTGTTGGCGTCGATGCTGCCCAGGGCGCCCGCGGCGCCGGCCACTTCGAGTTCATGCTGCATGGTGTGGCCGGCGAGGGTGGCGTGGTTGGTCTCGATGTTGAGCTTGAAGTCCTTCAGCAGGTCGTACTGCCGCAGGAAGTTCAGGCAGGCCGCGGCGTCGGAGTCGTACTGGTGTTTGGTCGGCTCCTTGGGCTTGGGCTCGATGTAGAACTGGCCCTTGAAACCGATCTTCTTCTTGTAATCGACCGCCATGTGCAGGAAGGCGGCCAAGTGGTCCAGCTCCCGCTTCATGTCGGTGTTGAGCAGGGTGGTGTAGCCTTCACGGCCGCCCCAGAAGACGTAGCCCTGACCGTCGAGCTCGTGGGTGACTTCGAGGCATTTCTTCACTTGGGCCGCGGCGTAGGCGAAGACGTCGGCGTTGCAACTGGTGGCCGCCCCGTGCATGTAGCGCGGGTGGGCGAAGAGACAGGCGGTGCCCCAGAGCAGGCCGATGCCGGTGTCCCGCTGGCGCTTCTTCAGCTCCTTGACGACCTTGTCGAGGTTGCGGTTGGTCTCGCGGAGGTTGCGGCCCTCGGGGGCGACGTCGCGATCGTGGAAGGCGTAGAAGGGGACGCCGAGTTTCTGGCAGAACTCGAACATGACGTCCACGCGGCGGAGGGCGATTTCCATCTCGCTGCCGCCTTTCTCCCACGGCCGGAGCCAAGTCCCCACGCCGAACATGTCGGCGCCGGTGCCCCGCATGGTGTGCCAATAGACCACCGAGAAGCGGAGATGTTCCCGCATGGTCTTGCCCTCGACCACCTCATCGGGGTTGTAGTGCTTGAAGGCGAGCGGGTTCTTCGAGTCGGGTCCCTCGTACTGGATCGGGCCGATGCCCTTGAAGTACTCCTTCGTCAGTTTGGCGCGCTTTTTCATATCGATGGTACGCTGTCGGTACGCGCGAGCCTAACGGGGCCACGCGGCGGGTGGCAAGCCATTGGTGCCCATGGGGAAAGCCGATGCACTGTCGGATTGCGTCGGGCCGGGTCACTTGGGATAGGTTGGGGGCATGCGACCGGTGGACATGCAGGTCATCGGCCAGGAGCTGGCCCTGAAGTGGCCCGACGGCGTCGAGGGCTTCATCCCCTTGGAGAAACTGCGGCGGGCCTGCCCGTGCGCTTCGTGTCAGGGCGAGCGGGACGTGATGGGGCGGTTGTACAAGCCGGCGCCGCGGCCGCTGACGCCCGCGTCGTTCGAGTTGCAGCGGCTCAATCCGGTGGGCGCCTACGGCATCCAACCGGTCTGGGGCGACGGCCATCACACCGGCCTGTTCAGCTTCGATTACCTCCGGGCGCTGGCGTCGGGCGAAGTGGAACCGCCGAAGGAAGGTTGACGCCGGCTTCAAAGAGCGCATGCTGGGGCTGTCGGGGTGTTGGCATCGAAGATGAACGACTGGATTTCATTTCTCCTGGTGGTGGTGGCCTATGTGGCCTTGGTGAAGTGGGTGTTGCCCCGGTTCGGGGTTCACACCTGAATGTCGGATAGCTGCTCGGTCGAGCAGCACCGTCCGCGCGCCAAGTCGGAGGAGGGCGCCCCGCCGGCTGACGATTCGGCCAAGACCGGTTCGGACCGCCGCTGACCCTCCCGAACCACTGCGGGTCGCCGCGGGCGGGAGGGATCGGCATGCGTCTGTATCTGTGCCAACCGGACATCGTTTGGGAGGATCGCCGGGCCAACCTGCAAAAGGTCCGCGCGATGGTGGAGTCCGTGCGTCCGGCGCCGGGCAGCCTGGTCGTCCTGCCGGAGATGTTTTCCACCGGGTTCAGCATGAACCCGGCGATCACCCGCGAAGGGATCGCCAGCGAAAGCACGGAGCTGATGGGGGATCTGGCCCGGCAGTTCCAGTGCTGTGTCATGGGCGGCCTGGTGCACGGGACGCGGGGAACGCTCTTCAACCAGGCGGTCGCCATGTCCCCCGAGCGGCGGGAATTGGTCCGCTTCAGCAAGCTTCATCCGTTTTCGCCGGCCGGTGAGGACCGGCTCATCACGCCGGGCGCGGGTGTCGCCTTGTTCGAATGGGCGGGATTCGTGGTCGCCCCGTTCATCTGCTACGACCTGCGGTTTCCGGAGGATTTTCGGACCGCGGTGGGGCAGGGGGCGACGCTGCTTGTGGTGATGGCCAACTGGCCCGCCTCCCGGGAGGACCACTGGGTGACGCTGCTGCGGGCGCGGGCCATCGAGAACCAAGCCGTCGTCGCGGGCGTCAACCGCTGCGGCGCCGATCCCCAGACCGCCTACCCGGGGCGCAGCATGGTGGTCGGCCCGCGCGGGGAGATTCTGGCCGAAGCCGGGGCGGAGGAAACGGTGCTCGAGGCCGAGGTCAGCCCCGACTTGGTTCGGGAAAGCCGGGAAGCCTTCCCCGCCTTGCGGGATGCGGGGTTGATCGGTTCCCCGGCGGAGGTGTTCCGGCCGCGGATCTGGTAGCCGCCGGCTTCAGGCGGTCGGTGGGGCGCCCGTCCCCAAGCGGCGGTTGCGATAGTGGAGGATGGCGAACTGCTCTTCGTCCCGCAGCGTCTCGACCAGTTCGAAGTCGTCCTCGAACGGCGGGAAAAACGCGTCGCCGTCGCGGATGATCCGCTTGACCCGGGTCAGATAGAGCTCGGCGCAACGCGGCAGGGCGATGCGGTAGATCTCCGCCCCGCCGCAGATGAACACCGGTTCGGGGAGGGACATCTGCGCCACTTCATCGAGCGACCGGGCCACCATGGCCGAAGGATGGCTGAAGCCGGCCCGACTCAGCACCACGGTTTGCCGGCCGGGCAACACGCGCCCGATCGACTCGAAGGTGCGCCGGCCCATGACGAGCGTGCCGCCGTTGGTCAACTGCTTGAACCAGCGGAAATCCTCCGGCAGGTACCAAGGGATCTGGTTGTGCCGGCCGATGACCCGGTTCAACGAGACCGCGGCCACGGCTTTCCAGTGGAGACGATCAGGGTTGGGGACCTGACCGTCCGCCGGTCTGACCGCCGCTTCCGCGGCAACGTCGGAAGGTTCGTTGGTCAACATGGGTTGGGTTGGATTACGCGTTGTTGGTTGTTGGTTGTCGGTTGTTCGTCGTTGGTTGTTTGGGACCGGCAAAGGGAGCTGCCGGACCGCCATGGGCTCAACGCCCGTCCAGTTGACGCCAACGCCGTTGCAACAGGCGCGCGCTGTCCCGGACCGGCTTGGCCGTGACGCGTTCGAGCACTTTCTCGATCAACGGCAACGTTCGGGCGCTGTGCTCCGGACCGAGTGCTTGGGCGATCCGCACCACCGCCGCCCCGGCTTCGTTGGCCAGGGCCGGATCATCGAGGTAACGGGCCGTCCACTCCAGCGCGTCGGTTGAGACGATGTCGCTGGTCGCGCCCACCACCAACCGGCGTTCCTCGATTGTCCGGGCCAATTCCATCGCGGTCTGCAAGTGTTCGAGCCGGGCCCTGGGATCCAGACCGGCCTCGCGGATCATCCGGACGTAGCCCCGGAAGGCAAGGGTGCGTTCCGCCTCGTCGCGTGGTTGCCGGACGAGTTGGAGGAGGTCGGCCGCCGCCGAGGAATCCGGCCATGCGCTCAGCGCCCGGACCGCCGCGCCGCGGACCGCCGGTGAGTCGTCCTTCAACGCCTCGCGCACGGCGGCCAAGGCATCGTGACCGCCCACGCCGGGCAGGACACCCAACAGCCGGGCCCGCAAGTCGGCCGGGCTGTCCGTCAAGGCGGGCGCCAGCGTGGCCATCGCCGGCGGGCCCACCCGCCGCGCCACCTGCCCGAGGGCGGCCAACAAGGCTTGCGCCTCGGCATCGTCGTTCGCGCGAGGCAGACGTTGGAGCAGGGCGGGAAGTTGTTTCTGCTGGCCGATCACGGCCAACGTCCGCGCCGCCGCGAGTCGAACGCCGGGGTCGGCATCCTTGAGGCAACGCACCGCCGCGCCGGCCTGGCCGGTCAGGTTGCGTTCGGCCAGGACCTGCAGGCAGACCACGCGCACGGCGGGCGGTGTGTCCGGTGTTCTGGCCAGGGCGGCCAGGGCCGGGGGAACGCCCGGAGCGGCAAGGTCCAGCAGGCTCCGGCGCGCCACCGGGGCGAGGTCGTCGGCCGCGGCGGCGAGGCGTGCCAAGCGCGACACATCCTCGGCGTTGCCCACCGAACCGAGCGCCCGGACGGCGGCGGATCGGACGGCCGGCTCGGCATCGTCCAACCGGGCCAAAACCGCCTCGCGTGCGGTCCGGTCGCGCCGGGCGGCGATGGCGTCCAGCAACGCCGCGCGTCCGACGGGCGGCAGGTCCGGCAGCGCCCGCAACAGGCGGGGAGGCGTGCGTGTGCCGGGTCGCCGCGCCACGAGTTGGCCCGCCAGCCGTGTCAACCGTTCCTCTCCGCTGCGGAGCGCGGCCAGGAGCCGGCCGGCCGCCTTGCGGGGTTCGGCCGCCACCAGCGCTTCGAACGCCGCCTCCCGCAGGTCCGGACGCAGGTGCTTCGCGTACAACGCTTCGAGCCAGGGAACCGCCCGTCCGGCCTGCCCGCGCTCGATCAACCGCCAGGCTCCTTCGATCAGGCTTTGCGCCGCCAGCAAACGTCGCCGTCCGGTGGTCTGCTCATGGAGATCCGCCAAGGCGGTCACCGCTTCCGGCGTGCCGATCTTCGCCAAAGCCACCATGGCGGCCTCGGCGAGGCGCAGGTCGTCCGCGGCGGTCAAGGGACGGATCACCGGCACGGCCATGGGGTCGCGACGCGCCCCCAGCGAGGTCAACACGCCGATCTGCAGCCGCGCCGGCAACCTGGGCAACGCTTCCCGGAGGGCGGCGTCCACCTCCGGATACGGCAGCGGCTCCAGTCCGTACCGGGCCAAGCTGGACAGTTGCGGGTGGGACAACAACGCGGCCAACGCCGGCACGCACTTGGGCGAGCCGACCAGACGCAGGCTCCGACAAGCGTAGTCCTTGGCGGCCAGGGTGGCGTCGCCGGCGAGGACGGCGATGAAGGACTCCTCGAGCCGGGCGCGAAGGGCCTGGTCGGCCCCGGCCGCCGCCACGTAACGGTCCAAGGCGTCGAGCGGGGCGCGGTCGTCGCCGTATTCGACGTGCGGCAGGTGAGCGAGGAGGCGGTCCAGCGGCGCCGCCGGTTGCTCGGGGTTGGACGCGGTTTGGCCCGGGACGACGAACGCCCAAGTCAGCGCGGCCAGGGAGAGGAGGTGGGATGGTGAGCGCATGAGAAAGGACGGAGCTGACGGGTTCACAGGATCCAGGGTTCGCGGAAGGCCCGGGAGCGCATGCGGTTGGCCTGTTCGTCGCCCTCGAATTCCTCACGTTGCGGATTCCAGCGCAACGGCCGGCCGAGGAAACGGCAGATGTTGGCGATGTGACAGACGCTGACCGACCGGTGGGCGGTCTCGACCGAGGCGATCGGGTCCTGCCGGGATTTGACGCAATCGAGGAAGTTGCGGACGTGGTTCTCGGCCGGATAGCCGCGGCCGAACTCGCGGTTGGCGCGCAGCGAGGGCGGATCGGTCTCCAGGTTGCCGTCGTCGTCCACGTACACGCTGCCGCGGTCGCCGACGAACCGCACGTGCAGCGGCCAGACGCCTTTTTCGAAGACCAGTTTCACCCCGCTGGCGTAATGGGCGACGATGGTGTCCTGCCAGGGTTCGAACTCGACCGGCCCGCTGTCGTCGGCGTCGGCGGCCATCTGGCAGAGGTCGGCGGTGTGGCTGCCCCATTCATTGATGGCGCCGCCGGAGAAATCGAGGTGGGACTTCCAGAACTGGCGGTCGGCGTACCGGTGGTTGTAGGGACGCCACGGCGCCGGTCCCAGCCAGGTGTCCCAGTCGAATTCCTCCTTTGGCGGGAGTGGTTCCTCCGGCAGGGTGGCGAAGGACCACTCCGGGTTCATCGGCGCTTTCTCGGCGTAAAGGGTCTGCAGCCGGCCGAGCGCCCCGCTGCGGGCCAGGTCCACCGCGAACCGGAACCGCGCAATGCTCCGCCGCTGGGTGCCGCACTGAAAAACCCGGGCATGACGCCGCACCGCCTCGACCACCGCCCGGCCCTCGGTGATCGCCACGCTCATCGGCTTCTCGCAGTACATGTCCTTGCCGGCCCGGGCGGCGGCGATCGAGACCATCGAGTGGTTGTTGTCGCCGGTGGCGATCAGGACCGCGTCGATGTCCTCCCGCGCGAGGAGGTCGTGGAAGTCGGCGATCATCCGGCAATCCTGGTTGCCGTACTTGCGGTCCACGATTTGCTTGCCCTGTTCGCGGCGTTCGCGGCGGCAGTCGCACACGGCCACCACTTGGACGTCGGGGTTGTTGAGGAACGCGCCCAAGTCATAACGGCCGCGGCCGCCCAGGCCGATGGCCCCCATCACGATGCGTTCGCCGGGCGCCGCCCGTCCGGCCCGTCCCAGTGCCGTGGCGGGAATCAGGGCCGGGAACAGGGCCGCGCCGCCGCCGGCACGCAGCATGCCCCGCAAAAAGCGGCGTCGGTTCCAAGCGTGGCCGTGTGAGTTCATCATGAGCGGCAGCATAGCCATGCAATCATGGCGGGTCAGCCGATTTTTGCGTGCGCGCCAGCCGGGGGGTGAACGCTGAGACGCGAGGACCCGAAGATGCAAGGGTGGGAGGTGGGAGGTGGACGGGACTCGCAGGCAGGATGCTTGGGCCATGGCCGGAGCAGCCGAGATGCCCGCAGCACAAGTCAGGCAGGCAGGATGTCCGCACCACATAGCAGAGGCCAGACCTCCGAACTTGCCCCGATCCGGACGGTCCGGCAGGGTGACGTCATGCAACCGATTCGCAACCGTCGTCACGGCGGCTGGTTGGCCGGGCTGGCCGCGGTTTTCTTGTTCGGAGGCCTGACCGCCGGTGCGGCACTGCCGGACCTGCTGATCGCCGATTTCGAATCCCCCAGCTACGGCTCCTGGGAAGTGCGGGGTCGGGCCTTCGGTCCGGGACCGGCCGCCGGAACCCTGCCGAATCAGATGCGGGTCAGCGGTTTCAAGGGGCGGCGGCTGGTCAATTCCTACCATGGCGGCGACGACACCGAGGGCGAGCTGCTTTCGCCGCCGTTCCGGATCGAGCGTCCCTGGATCAACCTGCTGGTCGGCGGCGGCGGTTGGCCGGGCGAGACGTGTGTGGACCTGTTGGTGGACGGCGCGGTGGTCCGGACGGCGACCGGTCCGAACACCAAACCCGGCGGCAGCGAAGCCCTCGAATGGCGCAGTTGGGATGTCCGGGAATGGATCGGCCGGCTGGCCCGCATCCGGATCGTGGACCATCGGCGGGGCGGCTGGGGGCACATCAACGTCGATCACATCGTCCAAAGCACGCGGCGGTTGGAGGCGGTCGAGCGCACCCGCACGTTCGAGGTGACGGCGCGATACCTACTGCTTCCGGTGCGGAACGGAGCTCCCAAACGGCGCATGCAGATTCGTCTCGACGGCGCGGTGGTGCGGGAGTTCGACATCGAATACGCCGTCGAACAGCCGGACTTCGAGGTGTTCGCGGACCTGACGGCATTCCGGGGCCGGAAGCTGACGGTGGTTTGCCGGTTGCCGGGCGGGCCCGAAGCGCTGGAGGGGCTGAAACTGGCCGACGAACTGCCCGTTTCTTGGGGGCTGTATCGCGAGCCGCTCCGGCCGCAGTACCACTTCACCTCGCGTCGCGGCTGGCACAACGATCCCAACGGGCTGGTCCATTACGCCGGCGAGTTTCACCTCTACTACCAGCACAATCCCTACGGCATCCAATGGGGCAACATGCATTGGGGCCACGCCGTGAGCCCGGACCTGGTGCATTGGAAGGAACTGCCGGTGGCGCTCTATCCCCCGCGGTACGGCGACTGGGTGTTCAGCGGCTCGGCCGTGGTCGATTGGCAGAACACCTCGGGCTTCGGTCGCGGCGGCCGGCCGCCGTTGATCGCGGCATGGACCAGCACGGGCCGGGGCGAATGCATCGCTTGGAGCCTCGACCGGGGCCGCACCTTCACCGAATACGAGGGAAACCCGGTTTATCGGCATCGCGGGCGGGACCCGAAGATCGTCTGGGACCGGCATCGCGGCCGGTGGGTGATGGCCGTGTACGACGAGGACAAAGGCAGCCGTGATGTGCTCTTCCTCACCTCGCCGGACCTGAAACACTGGACCCCGCGAGGCCGGGCGAAGGGCTACTACGAATGCCCGAATTTCTTCGAAATGCCGGTCGAAGGCGAACCCGGCCAGAGCCGCTGGGTGTTGTACGGCGCGGACGGGCCCTATGCGGTGGGGGCGTTCGACGGCGAACAGTTCCATCCGGAGCATGCGGGCAAACACCGGTTGTGGCACGGCAACTTCTATGCGGCCCAGAACTACAGCGACGCGCCGGAAGGCCGGCACATCCAGATCGGTTGGGGCCGCGGCATCACGTTCCCGGGCATGCCCTTCAACCAGCAGATGACGCTGCCGGTGGATCTGACGCTCCGCCGCACCCCGGAGGGCCTGCGGCTGACGGCCCGGCCGGTGAAGGAGCTGGAGTCGTTGCACCGGGAGGCGCTGGAGCGCGAACGGATCGGGCTGCCTTTCGACCCGGAGACGTTCGCCGGGTTGGCGCTCGATGCCCATCGCATCCGGCTGACGCTGGTGGCCGGGCAGGCCGAGAAGGCGGGGCTGCGGGTCCGGGGTGTCGAGGTCGTGTGGGAACCGGGCAAGGGCCGACTGGTTTGCGACGGTTTGGAAGTGCCGGTTCCCGGCTGGGCTGTGAAGGACGGCAGCCTCGCCCTGGACCTCTGGCTCGATCGCGGCTCGATCGAGGTCTTCGTCGGCGACGGGGCGGTGGCGATCTCGAAAGGCGTCCATTTCGCGCCCGATCAACGCGGCTTGGAGGGAGTGGCGGAGGGGACGGGCGCCCGCGTCGAGGAGCTTCGGATCATTCGTCTGGCGTCGATTTGGTTCCCGGAAAACGGGTGACCGGCGGCGGGTCGCGAAGAGGCTTCCGCCCAGGATGGGCCGGCGTTACCTTGGCGGTGTGCTGGCGAAACGCGTCATTCCGTGTCTGGACGTCCATGACGGGCAGGTGACCCGCGGGGTGCAGTTCGGCAAGGCCGAGGCGGGCGGACTTCGGAACGTGGGCGATCCGGTCGAGCTGGCGCTCCGTTACAACGAACAGGGCGCCGACGAGATGGTCTTCTTCGACATCACGGCCAGCGCGCACGAACGCAGCACCATGGTCGAGGTGATCGAACGGGTGGCCGAACGCTGCTTCATGCCGCTGACGGTGGGCGGCGGCATCCGGACCCTCGAGGACATGGGCCGGATGCTGCGGGCCGGAGCCGACAAGGTCAGCATCAACTCCGCCGCGGTGGCCAACCCGGACCTGATCCGGGCCGGCGCGGAAAAGTACGGCAGCCAGTGCATCGTGGTGTCCATCGACGCCAAGCGGGTCGGGCCGGATCGATGGACGGTCCGGACCCGGGGCGACCGGACCGACACCGGTTTGGAGGTGGTGGAATGGGCCTGCCGGGCGGTGGAACTGGGCGCGGGCGAGATCGTGCTCAACAGCATCGACGCCGACGGCACCAAGGCGGGCTACGACCTCGAGATCACCCGGCGGGTCAGCGAGGCGGTGGGGGTGCCGGTGGTGGCCAGCGGCGGGGCGGGCCGGCTCGAACACATGGTCGAGGTGCTGGTTCAGGGCAAGGCGGACGCGGTGTTGGCGGCGAGCATTTTCCACTTCGGCGAGTACACCGTGGACGAGGTGAAGGCGTTCCTGGAGCGGCAGGGCATCCCGGTTCGGCGCGACCGCTTGGCGGCTTGAGGCGCGGGCGGCCGGGCCGCGGGCCTTGGATTTGCTGTTTCCACGTCCGGGGCAATGGCCTAGAACAAACCCCGCCTATGCGCTTCATCGAGCAATTGAAGTTCAACGCCGACGGCCTGATCCCGGCCATCATCCAGGATCATGCGACCGGCCGGGTGCTGATGATGGCCTGGATGAACCGGGATTCCCTGGCCAAGACCCTCGAGACCGGGCGCACGTGGTTCTGGAGCCGGTCCCGTCAGAAGTACTGGATGAAGGGCGAATCCAGCGGCCATGTGCAGGTCGTCAAGGACGTGGCCTTCGATTGCGACGGGGACACATTGCTGATCCAGGTCGAGCAAACCGGCGCCGCCTGTCATGAGGGGTATCGCTCCTGCTTCTTCCGGTCGGTCGGGACGGATGGCCGGGAGGTGCGGGTGACCGAGGAACGGCTGGCGGATCCGGGCCAGATTTACGGCAAGTCGTGAGCGACCTGTACCTCCAGTTTGGCAGCGCGGAGTACTTCATGGTGCTCCTGCTGCTGGTCATCGCCCGAGGGGCCGATTTCTTCAGCACATGGGTGGCCACGCCGGGTCTGAAACTGGAGGCTAATCCGCTGGCGCGCCGGCTGGGGTGGCGTTGGGGGTTGTGGTTGAACCTGCTGATCGCCGTGGGCGTCGCGGTCTGGGTGCTGCCCGCCGTGACCCTCATCACCACCAGCCTGTTGGTGGCCGCGCGCAACTTCCAGGCCGCCTGGCTGAGCCGGAGCATGGGCGAACATGCCTATCGGGAATGGCTTGCAACCCGCGTGCGGCGCGTCCCCTTGGGGCTGTTTTTCTTCTGCCTGGGCGCCCAATCGCTGGTTTACCTCGCCTTGGGCGCGGCGCTCGTCGTGTTCGGACAAGGGAGCGTCGTCCTGCTGGGCATGGGCGTTGGTTTCGTGGCCTACGCGGTGGTGGTGCCGCTGTTTACCTGGCTGGGTGTCCGCGGCATCCTGCGCCAGCGCCAGCGTCCCGAGTTGAACTTTTCTTCCGATGTCGATGTACTCGCCGACCCAAACCGAATTCCTCGAACTGGCCGCCCGGGGCAATCTGATCCCGGTTTCTCGCCGACTGTTGGGTGACTTCGAAACGCCCCTTTCGGCGTATCTCAAGATCCGCGGGCAGGGGGAATCCTTCCTGTTCGAGTCGGTCGAAGGCGGCGAACACGTGGGCCGCTACTCCTTCCTCGGTTGCAGTCCCCGGGCGGTGATCCGGCAGGTGGGCGACCGGGTCGAACTGCTCGCCGAAGGGCGGGTGGTCGAGACTTGGCAGGTGGACCGCGAACGGGCTGGGCGCGAACCCGGCTGCGTGCGCGACGGCTTGGAAGTGGTCGAACGGGTGCTGGGCCGGTACCGGGCGGTGGACCTTCCCGGTCTGCCGCGGTTCACCGGCGGCGCCGTGGGCTTCATCGGCTACGAGTTCATCCACGACATCGAGCCGGTGGTGCCGCGGCCGCCCAAGGACGAACTCGGCACGCCGACCATGCTTTTCCTGATCGCGGACGAGCTGCTGGTGTTCGATCGCGTGGACCAGAGCCTGACGGTTCTGGTGAATGCCTGGCTCGAGGAAGGCGAGGATCCGGCCGAGGCCTATCAGGAGGCGGTGGCGGAGATCGAGCGCCTGGTCACGCTGCTGGCCATGCCCGCCGAACACCGATTGGCCGACATCCCCGCCCACGTGCCGGAGAAGCCGTTCGAGTCCAACCAGCCCAAGGAGCGGTTCTTGGACAATGTCCGCCGCGCCCGTGAGTACATCCAAGCCGGCGACATCATCCAAGTCGTCGGTTCCCAGCGTTTCAGCGCGGCCACGTCCGCTTCGCCCATCGACGTGTACCGCGCGGCCCGGACGATCAACCCCTCGCCCTACATGTTCCTGCTGGAGCTGGACGGGTTCTCGCTGGTGGGCGCCTCGCCGGAGATTCACGTCCGTTGCGAGGACCGGCACGTCGAGATTCGGCCCATCGCCGGCACCCGGCCCCGGGGAGCCACGCCGGAGGAGGACCTGGCCCGGGAGAAGGAGCTGTTGGCCGATCCCAAGGAGCGGGCCGAACACGTCATGCTGGTGGACCTGGCCCGCAACGACCTAGGCCGGGTCTGCGATTTCGGGACGGTGCGGGTGCGGGACCTGATGGTCATCGAGCGCTACAGCCACGTGATGCACATTGTCTCC
>RFJD01000527.1 GCA_003695015.1 Verrucomicrobiota bacterium
CTTGTGAGATCGGAGTGCCTCACCAAGCTCGTTTGCCAACCGGCCTCTGAGTAAGTAACGCAACGATGCGGCCCGCATCTCCGTGTCTTCGGCCTGCAAGACCCAGGTCGCGAGGGTTTCAGCGTCGGCTTTGAGTTCCGCTCGGCACGCGAAAAAGAATCCGAGTGCCATGCCTGTGTAGTCCGGGTGGAGCCGGCATTCGGCCGGAGCGAAGGCAGCGCGCATTCGCTCATCCTCGTCCACCCCTTCCCTGTCGGCCACGACCAATTCCGCCGGCTTCCGCCATGAACCGTTGGCGGCTTGGAACAGCACGTCGGGCAGGAGCTGCTTGAGCTCCGCATACTCCTCCTCCTGCCGCTCTTCGGATTCGCCGTCCTTCAAGGCCTTGAGGAACTCGGGCGTGACCAATTGGCCGAGCCGCGCCGCGGTCTCCGGGTCCGCCCGCAGCTCTTCGCCTTGCTGCAGTTCCCACTCAACGACCGTGGCGAGGTGCAAGGGCTTCGGCTCGGTGGGTAGCGCGGCCCACTGGCGTAGCACATCGGCCACGCGGTGGCCGGAGACCAGTTGTCCCGGCCGGATCTGCTGCCGGAAGGAGGGCCAT
This sequence comes from Verrucomicrobiota bacterium, assembly GCA_003695015.1. Taxonomy (GTDB): domain Bacteria; phylum Verrucomicrobiota; class Verrucomicrobiia; order Limisphaerales; family J093; genus J093. The sequence continues at coordinate 602 of RFJD01000527.1, forward strand.
TGGCTCGCGATCCGGAACACCTTCTCGCGCTCCAGCGCGCCGTCCGTCGCAAACCGGATTTCGCCCAGCCTGGTCAACGTGTGATGTTCGGCCCACAAGCCGGTCGGCAGAGCGTCGCATTCGGCGTAGAAACGCCGAAGGCCGCCATGCTCCGACTGCCAGAGGATGCGTCGGGCCAAGGTGGCAGCCTCGCTGGTGTTGGACTTGGAACACTTGTTGGCAAAGCGCCGGCCCAGCACTTCCCAGAGGCTCTCCGCAAACGAGGACTGCGTCACGCTGGACGCCAGACCCAGCTTCACCAGCAACGCATCCCAATCCTCCCGGGAAAGCCGCCACAGGGCCTCCAAGCGTTCAGCCACGACGCAGGCCAGTCTGTCCGCCAGTTCCTCGTTGCGCTTTGATTTCAAGGCCAGTTGAACCCGGCCCACATCCGGCTCGAAAGGCCCATTGACGGCAAATCCGTAGTCCGGCGTGGCCCGCGTCGGGGCGGTGACCCAGAACGTCGGCACCTCTCGGGGAAGGGGCACAAACCCGTCCGCGTTTAAGCCCAGCAGCAACTGGATTCGGTCACCTTCAACACACCCGCTGAATAGCAGCGCGTGCGCGATTTCATTGCCAAAACCGCATAGCGCGCCGATCTCCAACCCGTTCGCAATGGTCTCGGGCTGCCACTGGACAACGGCCTCCACCTGTCGGAGACCAAACTGAAGTCGTTTCAACCTCCGAGAAAACGCGACCAAGAAAGGCGCCAGTTGTCGCACAGGTTCCATCACTTTCATGAACTCCGGGTCCTCGCCCTCCCGGGCCGTAAGAGCGATCACCGTGCACCTATGCGCATGCTCGCCACCGACGCATTGTGCGACTCTGGCAAGCGTTTCCTTCGTCTCTGGGTCCAGCACCATGGGGTAGATCCCTCCGCGGATTGAGAAGTCGAGGGAACCGCTAAGCACCCTCGGGATGTCCGTGACCAAGAACACGCTCTTGAACCCCAGCCCAAATTTCCCGGTGACCGAGGCCATTCCTTGGCCCACTCCCTTATCCGAAACGGACTGAATCACCATCTTCTCCAGATCCTGATCGAACCCAAGATGTCTCATACTCCGACCGTCTACCGTCATAAACTCATTGACCAAACGTCCACAATGGACACACACCAATGCTTTGTCGTGCACAAAGAAGACACACCCCTTTTCTGCGATCAGTCCCTCGTCATGCCCCAGAATCTCCGCTTCGACCGCGGCGTCATCCGCATTCTGCCATAATTCAAATGGCACCGATTCCTTTCCGTACTGGTATTCACGCATCTTTCGGCGAACAGATTCCAAGGTGACTTTCTGCACATCACTGTTCTCAGCCAGCAAAGCCCTCAAATCATCCTTAAGCCTTCGGAGCTTTTTCTCCACCTCTGCAGGCACGGTGCGTCCTGCTTCTTCTGCCTCTGCCCGTCGGCGATCAGCTCGATCCCATTTCCGCAAGACCGCGCGGACCGCTGGCACGTGATGCGCGCCGATTTGTCGAAGGAAAGCTTGGGCCACCTCCACGATGCGGTTCTGCGCGATCCGGATACTGAGTTGGGAGGAACGAGACCACTCCTCCCACAGAGGCGCCAGATCGATGTGCTCGATGTGAAAGATCTGACGCAGCACCTGCTCCGTGGCCGCCCGCAGCATGTTCGACAAGTCTTCACCGGAGACATCTGTGCCGTCAGTGCTTATCCGGACCAAGTGCAGCCAGTGGGAGCGGCTGTCAGGCCCACGACGAAGCGTTTTCGTTCCCCCGCCCAAGAGCAGGGTGTGGGCTTTACGATCGACATGGACATGAATCGGATCTCCAACAACCGAGAACGTCCTGAGCTTTTCTTGTTCCACAATCACGCAGGCGAAACGATGTTCGCTGAAGGCCGACGCATTCACATTAGGCAGTCTCTCGGCAATGGCATCCCGGATCCCATCCACCGTCCTGTGCCCCGCGAAGTTCCTCGCAAGCGAGCGCAGGCGACCCTCAGGGCCGTCGCCCAACACGGACAAGAACGCCCCGACGAGCTCCGTGGCAATGCGGTCCCGCCATGGAGCAAAATACTTTTTCAAACGCTCTGGGGTCCGACGCCACGCCTCGGAGAAGCGCTCATCCGAGGCATCGCTCGCATCGGCATGCATTTCAGCAACGCTCTCAGTCTCAAGCGGTTCGAGAATCGTTGCATGCTCCCGACACACTTGGTCTGCTGGCGAAACCCCATGAATGGGCCAGCAAAGCTGCCGAGCCGGTTTCCACTGGCCACTTTGGCTTCGGAGCATGACGCCGTCGTTGCGCAACACTTCCCGGAGGAAACGCGCTCCCAGCAAGGCTATTCTCCTCAAGTACCGGTCAAATAGCGGCTCCAAATGCTTTAAATCAGGCTCCCCACGGCGCAGTTTTGCCCCCATACGCTTCAACATTTCCCCATACACGGCGACATCAAGCGGTTCATCCAGCTCCGCCATAAAAGGCGGCAACAAAGCACGAAGCGCTTGGTCCTTGGAAAAGGCTTTGACCAAAGGCACCAAGGACGGAACCCGGCATGGAGGATCGTGCAGTCCCTTAATCCAAGCATCCACCTCCTCATCGGACCACTCGCCGTCCAAGCCGGTGGACCAGGCCGGGTGGGGCTTCAGCAGGGCGGCCAGAGCGTCGAGCGATTCCCGTGGCGACGGCAGCACCGTGAGCGCGAACGTTTCGAACCGGTCGTGTTTTCGAACGGCTTCAGTCAAACGCAGGATGGGAACCTTGCCGCTGAGGATTTCAGGCGGCAGGCGGTCCAATTCGGTTTCCGCGCCGGCGAGGTGCAGCAGGTCGGCGGGTTTGACCGCGCCGCCAGCGGCCCGCGGCAGCCAGGCAATCTCGCGTACGCGGTCACGCAATTCAGCCCGCAGCGTGCCCAAGCGGCCAATCGCCGTCAGGATGGTTTCCCACCACTGTTCGGGTTGCGGTTGGGCGAGGGCGATCTTGATGACCGCCTCCCAGTTCAGACTGTTGACCAACCGGTTTGAGCCGTCCGGTTTTTCAAACCGTGCGTAGCCGGCCCGCTTACGGATGCGGATGACCAACTGGTTGAACGCCTCAGGAAGTTCCTTGAACGAGCCGTCATCCACGTAGGTGTGGCCCTCGATACGCACCCGCCGTCCGTCCAATGTCTCGTGGATGTTCAGACCGCACAGCACGTCCACGTCGTTGAACTGAAGCAGGATCGTGTCGCAATCGTCAGGCGTGAGGTGCACACAGTCCACGTTCTCAGGGCCGAGCTCCTTGACCAGCTCTTCGACCGTCGAGGCGTAAATCTCACGCAAATTCAGGCTCTGCTTTTGCCGGTCATCCAAACGGAGCTGCCCGGCAATCTGGTACGGAATCAGCCGCCAGGACTGACCGGCTGCTTTCAAGGCCAGTTCGGCCAGCTTGGCAAAGGCGTCGGTCTGGCGGGGCGCGGAGAACAAGGCGGCCTCGCTGTCCCACCCGGCAAGGTGTCCGTGCAGCAGGCAACGCAAAGCCCGCCAGCGTTCACTGTTGTGGCGGGCGCCTGGCAGCAGCCGTTCAAAGAGAGGCCGGCGGCAGGCAAACTCGCCGGCCAAACGTTCTGCTGTTTTCAGCAATTGAACGCACGCGGTCGCGTCGCACGCGGCCTCTGACAAATGCAACACCTTGGCCACGGAGCTTTCGACGAAGACGGCCTCGAATTCGGGCGCGGCCTTCGCGAGGTCTTTCGCCCATGACTCGCCACTGGTGAACAGGCGGTTTTCGTTCCGGGCCTGCTGAAGCTCAGCCTGACTCGCCGCCACGAGCTCAAGATCCGCCCGCCGACAGGCAAGAACAGGCAGGCGGGCAAGTTCGCCAGGCCACGAGGCGGGTCGATCCCTGCATGCCTCCAGCAGTCGGACCGCAATATCGGAACGTTGCTGGATGCCCTTCCCATCACGGAGCGCCAAGCGACCCAAGCCCGGCAGCAAAGCTGACAAATCCGACCAAGCAATCACCCCCTCGCCTTTCGCCTCGCGCCAATCCTCCCACGCCAGTGCGACAGGCAGATCGTGTCGGGCCAGCGCCTGCTTAACGGCCGGGTCGGCCTCCGAAGACTCGACCGGTAGTCGAACGAGAACCTTCGCGGGCAGCCGCTTGAAGAACTCTCTCCAATTTGCGGCGAGGTCCTTGTCGCCGGGCAGCGCCCTGCTCAGAAGCTGGTTGGCGAGCTGGACCAGCGCCTTGACCAGTTCCGAGTCCGGTTCGCGCCTGGAGGCGTCCTCAGGGATGAGATCGAGCAGGTAGCCGAGGCGGTCGGCCTGGTCGAAGACGCTGATCGGCACGTTCTTAAGCAGGCCGGCCAACTCGCTGTCGTCGGGCTTCCCGGGTTTGTCGTCGGCCAACGCGGGTTTGCCTTCGAGGGACACCGTCGCCCGATCACAGAGGGCTTTGAGGTTCGGGAAGAGGTCGAACAATTCGGGCTCGGGAAAACCGGGCTGGGGAAGCTTCAGCCACCGGTTCGGTCGGCCGTTCTCGACGTCCCAGGTTTCGTGTTCCCAGCCTCCTCCGCCGGGGCGCAGCCGGTAAACGAACCGCTGTCCCTGGCACATCCACCGTTTCAGCGGCTTCAGTTTCTCCGCCTTGCGCATCGCGTCAACCAACGCCTCGACCTCTTCGGCAGCCAATGACTCCTGCCTCACGAAGGCATCGAGAGCGGGCAAGACCAATGGGGCGACCACCTCGCGCAGCAGCGTGCGATTCCACAGCTTGACCAACTCTGACTCGGTGCTCGCCTTTTGGGGTGTCATGTCCTCGGGCAAGTCGTCAAAGAGCTGGATATGCCGGCGACCGGAGTCCACGAAAAAGAAGCCGTGGAGGAAAAGGCCATAACGCCACGGCACCTTGCAGGCCAGTTCCTCCGGTTCACCCAAGGGCAGGAAGACCGCATGCTGCACCCGCACGTTGCCCTTGTCGTCCGCCGGTTGGCGGGTGAACACCACCGCCCCATGAGACGCGGCTTTTTCCGGCTCCTGCCGATCCCCGCCGTCTTCGCCAATCCCGGTTTGAGTGGGCCAGGCTGGCCGTTTCTTAAGGGACTCCAGCGACGGGAGGGTTTGGGTCTGCTCGATGCCGCTGAAGGTGCAGGGGCGGGTCGGAAGCGGGCTTGCCTGAACCTTTCCCGAGAGCGTTTGGCGGAAAGGGAGCGGATTGGCATCTCCATCGAGGCCGTAACGCATCCGTCGTGCGCCGGCTTCGAGATCGAACCTCCAACGTTCGGAGTGGGTCGAGCCGTCCCGTTCGCAGACGCGCACAATCCGCAGTCGCCGAAGCAGCGGCAGCGTTTCAACCAAACGGGTTCTCCAGTCCTCCCCAAACAAGCAGTCGAAATCAGGCTCAGGAGATCGGTGTTCGATGGGCTTGATCTCTCCCTTCTCATCCCGCAGGTGGTCTTCCCGGCGTAGCGGAATCCACAAGCCAAACCAGCGGCTGGCGCCGAGAACCTGCTGGGCGAGTTCGCGAAAGGCGGCAAGGTCCGTCTGCCTGCTCGTGTGCCAGGTCTCTTCCCAGTCCTGATGACGGCCGACGGCGCTCTCCCGGCTCCACCATGGATTCAGCAGGTCATAAGGAGCCACTTGCTGGCGACCCGCTCCGGTAAACTGGTGCGGCGAGAAGTAGAAGAACGCTTCGGCCCAGTGGAAGATGCTCTTGAGCCCGAGGCCGAACTTGCCGGCAGCTCCCGCTTGGCCGGCCTTGTTGCTCATGCCGAGCGACGTGATGCTGACGGCATCGCTGGCCGTAAAGGCACCGTCGTTCAGCACGGCCAATCCCGGGGTCTGAAGCAGGGGATGCCGGGCGCCCGGCAACCCGCTCCGGGCCAGCACCAAGACCAACTGGCTGGCGGAACCGCCCGGCGTGGCGGCGCCGGCGTCATCCGCGTTTTGGAGCAGCTCCTTGAGGATGGGGAAACCGTCCTGATACCGGTCGCGCAGGTCTTGGCGGATGCGCTGGATGTCATCGAGTGGCGAATGGCGGAATCCGGGCATGGCGATTCACTCGGGTGGAACTGGCCGTCCCCAACCCACGGGAAAAGCACGGCGTCCACCCCGGTCCGGCCGAGGGGCGGAGGGCCGCGCTTCGTCTTTCCCGCAAGCTGGCATGGCGTGATGGGCGCAAGTATGCCGACCCTTGATGAGCAGGTCAAATGGCTGGTCCGGTCCACGACGGGGCAGCGAGACGGTTGAGCGGCTTCGGGCGGGTGGGGGCATGGATGGACGGGCGGCGAGGTCCGGCGAAGAAGACGGGGTTGCCCGCCGGCATCGACATGAAGGGGCAAAAGCCGGAGGCTGGGGCCATGCCGGAGTTGCCGGAGGTCGAGGTGTTGGCGCGCCATTTGGATGCGGCGCTGCGGGGCGCCGGGCTGCGGCGGGTCGAGGTC
>RFJD01000106.1 GCA_003695015.1 Verrucomicrobiota bacterium
CCCGGCCGCCACCAACAGCGCGGCGTTCATCCAAGCCATCGGCTTCCCCGCCACCCGCCGCTACGTCCGCGACATCCTCGCCGCCACGCCACGGTTCGCCCGCGATTTCCCGGACCGTTCCGATTCTCCTTCGCGTTGAGCCGGCGGCCCGGCAACCCGCCGCCTCCGTCAAGGATGCTCGCGTGCCGAGTCGCCCGGACCCTCGTCGGCCGCAGCACGCCGTTCGAGGCGGAAGCGCTGGATGAGGGGGGCTTCCTGCTCAACTTGTTGGCGCAGGGCTTCGGCTTCCTCGGGGGTGCGGACGATGCGCGGGCGCAGGAAGACCAGCAACTCGACGTCGCGCACGGTCTTGTCCTTTTTGCGGAACAGCAGGCCCAGACCCGGGATGCTGCCCAACACCGGCGTCTTGCGCACGGTCTCGGCCTCCTGCCGCTGCATGATGCCTCCCAACACCAAGGTCTGGCCGTCCTTGACCGTCACATCGGTTTTGAAGTTGCGCGTGTCGAGAATCGCGCCGCCAAACAACGTCTGGCCGGGCACGATGGTCGAGGACTCGGCCCGGATCTTCAGGGCCACGTCGCCGGTGGCGTTGATGTGCGGCGTGACTTCCAGGATCACGCCCACGTTCTTGTAGGAAAAGGTCTGGTTGAGCGCGCCGACGTCGGTGCTCTGGCTGCGCTCGATGAACGGCACCTGCTGGCCGACGAACAGCCGGCCCACTTCGTTGTCGGCCACGTTGATCTTCGGTTCGGAAAGCACACTGGCGTCGGTGGTCTTGCGCAGGAACTGAACGAGGAAGTCGAGGTTGATCGAGCTGTCAATCACGCCGGAGCGGAGCGTGGTGAGGGCGCCAGCCAAGCCGGCGGAAGCGGGACTGTTGACGCGGGTCAGTCCGCCAAAGCCCTTGAGGTATTGGCTGCCGGCGTTGAGCCGGATCGAGTTGTCCAAATCCTCCGGTGTGAAGACCGCGCCGCCATCGGGCGACCAACGCACGCCCAGCCGTTCCTGCCAGTCGCTGGACACTTCGATGATCTTGGCATCGATGAGCACCTGCGGAGTAGGCTCGTCCAGCTCGTTGATCAGCTTCAACACCTGCGGGAAGAGGTGGACGTTGGCCGAGACGAGCAGGGCGTTGCTGCGGGGATCGGGCACCACGCGCACGCGGCCGATCAGGTCGCTGACGGGACGGACGGTCGAGCGTCCGTCGAACGAACGGAAGGTGTCGGGCTGGCCGCCCAGCCACGGGTAGTAGGTCTGGGTCTCGGATTCGGCTTCGAGCTCGAAGCTGGCCTCCGCGGGCGTGCCCTGGGTTTGGGCGGGCGCACCCGTGCGGGCAGGTTGGGCGGCGGTGGCGGTCGGCCGGAGCGGAGGCGAACCGCTCTTGGCGAAGAGGATGTTGAGGTTGTTCGCCACGGTGGCCGCCTTGGCAAAGCGCAACGACACGCGGAAGGTGGTTTCGCCGGCCTCGGACGGTTGATCCAGTTCCCGGATGAGCGACGCCACGGTGTCGAGCACTTCGGTGGATTTGGCGGTGACGATGATGGCGTTGGCGTAGGGCTCGCTGGTGATACGCACCTTGCCGGCCAGCCGGCCCATGCCGGCTTCCTCGGAGGTGCTGGTGTAGTAGTCGTAGTAGGGATCCCAGTAGCTGCGCTGACTGCGTCGCTGCACGAACAGCTCGTTGAGGATGTCCTCCAGATCGACCGCGCTGACGTATTTGAGGCGGAAGATCCGCGGCGCAAGGTTCTCCTCGCTCACGGGGGCGTCGAGTTCCTCGATCAGGCGGCCGATGTCGTCCAGCATCGGCGCTGGCGCCTGGACGATGACGGTGTTGCGCCGGCGGTCGGCCACAAAGGTCGGTTTCTCGGGCTCGCGCCCGCCCATGGGCGACGGCGAGAACACGTAAAAGGGATAGCGCGAGCGTCCGGCCTGTTCCTCGTGCAACTCGCGCAACTGGCGGGCCACGTCCTCGGCATCGGCGTTCTTCAACGGGAACGCGCGCAGAACCCGTTGCTGGGCCTGTTCGGTGTCGAGCGTGCTCACCAGGGCTTCGATGGCCTTGAAGTTGGCTTCGCTCGAGAGCACGACCAGCGCATTGGCCCGGGCGTTGGCTGTGACTTCAATGGTCTCCTTGAGCGTCTGGCCGCTCATTTTCTGGAACAATGGCGCGAGGTCACGCACCAGGTCCGCCGCGCTCACGTGGTGAAGCTGGATGACCCGGATGGACAGGTCGCGCGGTTTCTCCTGATCGAGCAGTTCGATCAGGCGTGCCACCTCGGCCTGACGCGCCTTGGGCGCGGCGACGATCAGCCGGTTGGCGGTTTTGTCGGCCCAGACCCGGACGGGCGGCGTGGTCGTGCCAGTGCTTGGGGCGGAAGGCGAAGGCGCTGGCGATGGGGGTGATGGTGTCGGCGGCGAGGGCGGATTCGGCGAACCACCGGAAATGCGGACCGGTCCGCTGCTCGAGCTGATGACGCGTGAGATCGAGGGCCCGCCGCCCGAGGCGGACGAACCGGACGAAGGTGGGGCCGGCTGCGCGTTGATGACCATGGTCAACAACGAAGCCACCTCGCTGGCGTCGGCGTGTTTGAGGGGATAGAACTCGATGACGACGTCCCCGCTGGCCGGCACGTCCAGTTGTTCGATCAACTCACCGGCCAGGCGGACGTTGTCGGCAAAGTCGGTGATGATGAGTTGATTGGCCCGTTCGGCGACTTCGATGCTGCCCTTGTCCGAGAGCACGGCCCGGACCTTGCCGCTGACCTCCGCAGGCGTGGCGTGGCGAATCTGGAAGATCTTCATCACCCGCTGGCGTCCGGCCGGAAGTTCCTTCTCCGCGCTGTCCACCAGCTCCGGTTCGATCTTCGGCTCCTGGCCCTGGGGCACGATCAGGATAGAGCGGCTGGTTTCGATGGCGGTGTGCCCTTCCAGGCTGAGCGCGCGATAGATGAGCTCCACGGCTTCGCGCACGCGCATCTTGCGGGAGCTGACGATGGTCAACTGGCATTGGACACGGGGATGTTTGATGACGCTCTTGCCCGTGGCCCGGGCCAGCCACTGGACGATCACGTCGATGTTGGCCCGCTGAAACGTCAGTTGAATCTCTTCATCGGGCGAAAGCGGCTTGACCTCCTTGCCAGCCACCCCGGCGCCGGACATGCCGGGCATTACGCCGGGAGCGCCGGGCATCATGCCCGCCGAAACGGGCATGCCGGGTGGCATGGCGCCGACCGCCCCGGCTGGAGACGCAGGCGCGCCGGGGACGGCGTTGGACGCGCCGGCGTTGGGTTGGGCGGCGAGGTTGGTGGTGGTGGCTGCAGCGTTGGTCGAGGCCGGCGGCGCGGCCGCTGTGGCGTTCGTTGCGTTGTTGGCGTTTGAAGCCCGGTTGGACGACGCCGGTGGCGCGTTGCGGGCGGGTTCGCGGGACGCAAGGTTGTGCCAAAGGAAAGCGGCGACCACGACGCCGGCCGCCAAAGTCCACCAACGCAGATAAGGGTGTCGAGACCAGAGGTTCATGGCGTTTGGTTCGTGACGGAAGGTTGAGAC
>RFJD01000107.1 GCA_003695015.1 Verrucomicrobiota bacterium
CCCAACGCCCAACGCCCAACGCCCAACGCCCAACGCCCAACGCCCAACGCCCAACGCCCAACGCCCAACGCCCAACGCCCAACGGTGGGCTGACGAGGGTCCCAGCACGGTCGGCGCGTCCAGCCGAGGGACGTTTGGGGGTTCTCCGTCTGGTTGCCGTCGTGACCCTAACGATAACGGCCCTGCTCAAGTTGGAGGCTCTCCTGCTGAATCCCCATGGGATTTCCCAAGCACCGGACCCGGTGTTCCCTTTCGTACGCCATGACCGCCTGCTCCTGATGGCCGCCGCCGCCGAGCTGCTTCTCGCCGGTGCGTTCCTCTTCCGGCTCCCCGCCATGGTGTCTTTCGGAGCGCTGCTTCTCCTTTCGGCCGGCTTTGCCGGATACGGCTGGGTGCAGGACGCGTTGGTCTCGTCGGCATCGTGCGGCTGCTTGGGTGCTCGCTGGGAAAACCCCTCGGCTGAACAGGCCGCCCGGGTTGTCGTGCTTGGGGTCATGAGCGTGACTGGAGGGCTCGGGTTTCTCGCTGGCTGCATTAACCGGTGGTCTGCCGAATCGGAGACAAAGCAATGAGACACTATACGGCTTCACGAGAGGTTTCGCGCTTGGATCACTTGTTCCAGCTTGCCGTCCGTGTAATGGGGCTTGTCAGCTACAGGGGCCGAAATGCCGATCGGCCACGGAATGCTCCTCTGTGTTCGGCGGTTATTTTGCTGGCATTCTGCGGTATGCGGGCGATTGCCGCGTCCCAAGCTACCCCGCCAGTCCGAGGAGTCGAGGTCCAGGCAGAACTGATCGTGAAACGCTATAACCCGAAATCAGGCCCCAGCGGAGGCCCGGTCTTGCCGCTGGCCACGCTCGAACAGCGCGTTCACGCCCGCTGTGTCCTCACGCCGCCGGGTTGGTACTTTGCTTGGAGTTCCCCCTCCATGAATGTGGACGTGGAGTTCGCTTACGACGGGACCAATACGATCCGCAAGTCGGTGGTGGTCCGCCCGGCGCGCCCGAACCCCGCGCTTCAACAGCGTTATGGGGGCGCTCTCCGCACCCGCCCATGGCGCCCAGGCGACCCCGTTCATATCACGGTTTACCCTGGACCTGCCTGCCTCGTGTATGACCTGCCTGTCAATGCCGTGTGGCTGTCCTTTTGCGCCACTCGGGCCACAGTGCAATCCCTGCCTTCGTTGCCACTTCCCACGAGCATCATCCAATTGGACGACTACGCCTTCGCATACCCAAGCCAGCCGCAGTACTTTCGCGATGATCTGGAGCTGATCCAGTCCGTCCAGTGGCTGTCGCCAACCGCCCAGTCCCACGCCATCCCGCCAAACCCCTACCGGACTCGTGATCTGGCTCTGACCCAGACGCGATTCCGGCACACGGTCGAAAGCCCTCCCTGGGGTGGAGAACCGAACGCCACGGTGGCCGAATATCGAGTGCTGACTTGGACCAATCTGGCCGGGTGGCACATCCCCACCAGCTTCGAGTACCATGAGTGGTACCCCAAAGCCGCCGCCCAAAGGCTGGGCTTGGCGGCGGGGCCCAATCGCGTTCTCCGCGCCGAGTTCCGCGGCAATGCCACCGCGAGAACGCTGGCTCCCGGCGCGAAGCCGCCCTCGATCCTCACCAACGGCGTTGTTTACTTCGTCCAAGACCTGCGTTTTCGGCATCCGCGCAAACTGGTGGACTTTATCAACTACCGCCTGACCAACCAAACGGTGTTGCCGCCGCGTGACGACCCCCATCTGGCCGCGCTCTTCGAAGCGGCAGTAGCCAAGGCGCCTCTTGATCCCCTCATAGAGCACCAGCGCCGTACGACCTACTTCTATGCAGCCATAATGCTTTTGCTGGTCATCGTCGCTGGCGTCACCCATTGGCGCTTGCGCCGATCAGGACCGGCTCGGTGAAACCACAATCAACAACGCAAACCACAAACGGAGACGAAGTACCAATGAAGACAAGATCGACCAAGGCAACAGCGGGCAGCCTTCTGCTGGCTGTGCTCCTCGGCGTCGCTATGGCACCATGGGCGTTTTCGTACGTCCGGGTCAACTACGCGTGTCTGTTCTACGGGACCATTGACACTTGGGGGTGTAGTCCCCCGGATTGTAATACCCAGTGTATGCAGACACGCTTCGCGAGTCCTGTACACCTCTGTCTGTACAAGCCGGGCGCAACCTGTCAGTACGCCACCTTTCCGCCTGTTCATTATGTGCTGTATCAAGGGAACTGCGCTCCAACGTCCAGTGGATGTGCCTGCGAGAATCTCACTGCCATCGAGGAAGGCGAACTGACAGACCAGTGCGTCAACTCTGGCGGTGCCGGCGTTTGAAACACCCGGCTGCTCCTACCTCGAATGTCGCAAAGCGCCGGCCGATCAATGGAGCCGACGTGCTCCATGGCGCTTCGTAATGGGAGACCTGAATAAACGGCGCTTGCCACCCAAAGAGGGGGCTGGCAAGTGGGTGCCTCGGAGCCTGCTTGCCAGCCTTGCCCTCTTATGCAGTACAGGCATTTGCGTGACATATGGTCTCATTCCCGCATGGGGGCGGTGGCATTCTGCTGCCAAGCCTTATCAGCAACAGGTGGATGCCTTGTTACGGGGCTCTCTGCGGTTGAGCGAGGATCCGGCCGACCTCGCGTTTGATCTGGTGTGGGCGAACGAGGGGGTGCATCAGGTTTGGGGGTTGGGCGTGCCGCTGTGGCGGCTGCCTTTCGAGGCGGTGACCCGAATGCTCGGAGGCCGCCATTTTCCAGACATCGCTGCCTATGCCTTGGCCTTGGCCGCTGCCACTTGGTTGCTGTTCTTGGCCTTGATGGACGTCTGGCACCGCGAGAGCCTGCCACTGGCGGGGCACATCCGCGTGGCGGCGCCTTGGCGACAGCGCTTGCGGATGTCGCTTTGGTGGATGGGGGTGCCCCTCCTTGTGCTTTTCCTGCCGCCGTTCCTAGAATTGTTGCATAGTTGGTTCGGGGTGTGCGAACAGGCGGTGGCCTATGAATACGTGTTCGGGCTGGGGTTGATTGCGGGTTTGCTGCGGCTGGCGGCGCGGCCGACGGGCCGGCGGTTCGGGCTGTTGTGTCTGGCGGCCGGGTTTGGGGGGCTGATCCGCCCCACGTTAGTGCTGCATGGGTTTGGGGTGCTGGTCTCCGGAGCGGTGCTCTGGTGGCTGGGTGAACGAAAACGGGAGGGCCAGGGGCGGCGGTGGCTCACTCTGGCGGGGGCGGCGACTTTGTTCTGTGTGGGCAACGGGGTGTTGTACTTCACCAACCTGGCGCGGTTTGGGAGCGGCTTCGAGTTCGGCCACAAGCTCAACGTCCAAACCCTCTACGGCTCGATGTACGCGACCCGGTTCGATCATCCCTATGCCGAAGAGCCGTTGGGTTCGGCGTTGCGGGAGCTGGGTGGGTGGTTGTTTGCGGCGAAGACCTATGACCCATTCAATGAGTACCGTACGGATCTGTTTCCGGGCCAGTCAGCAACGGTCCGCTGGCGGCAAGTGTACCTGAGAACCTTCGATCCGGGATACGGGCTCTGGGTGGCCGCCGGGTGGGTGGCGGCCTTGGGCGTGCTGACGCGGCGGGTCCGACGGCGGCCGCCATCCCTCCCGCCGGAGACCGGTTCGGTCTGGGGGCGGCTGGTGCTGGGGCTGGGGTTGTATTCGCTGGCGGCCAGCGTGTTGTTGGGCGCCTTCTATCTGCGCAACTGCGTGATGTCGTCGCGCTACGTGCTGGATTTCATGCCGTGCTTCGCCGCGGGAATGGCGGCGGCATGGACCGCTTGGGCGGCTTGGTGGAAACCGCGCCGCGGCGGCGGAGTGGTGTTGCTGCTGTCGCTGGCCGGGCTGGTCTTGTGGGAGGGATGGCAGATGCACTCGGAGGTGAACGCCTATGGCCCTCCGACAATCTTGCGCAAGGAAGAGTTCGCCGCCGCGATGACAAGGCAACGGCCGACAGTGGAGCTGCCACAAAGCGGCCGGTACGATTCGGCGGAGGCGGCGTGGGGGACACGGATTCCGTTCAACGGCACAGGCTGGTTGGATGCGGAGGGTACGGTGGCGCCGTGTGTGGTGTTGTTTGTGAAGGACCCGGAGTTCCTGGAGCTGGAGGTGGCGCCCGGACCGGGGGCCCGCGTCGAGGAAGGGCCGGTGGCCTGGCGGGCCAAGGTGGGCCTGGAGTTTCTCAAGCGGGAGCGCATGGAGCGCACCCAGGAAGGCTGGCGGCTGGTCTTCGCCGGGCCGCGCCGGAAACAGTACCAGCGGGGGCTGCAACCGGTGTTCCTGGCCACGGTGCCGAAGGAACAACTGGCCGAGCCGCGCTCGCC
>RFJD01000528.1 GCA_003695015.1 Verrucomicrobiota bacterium
ATGAAGGACTACGTCGTCCAAGACTGCGACGTCATGAACTTCCGCTTCAACAAGTAGCCGGTTGGGCGATGGTTGTGGGCCGGCGGCGGGCTCCGGCTCCGGCGGCGGAGGTTGCGCCCCCTCCCGGTCTTTGGTAACGAGGCGCGCGATGCATTCCACGGCCACGGCAACCCGACGCGGCTTCCGGCTGGCAATGGCCCAAATGCGGGTCGAGGGCGGCCGGCCGGCGGCGAATCTGGCCCGGGCCGAAGCCTGCATCGCGGAGGCGGCCCGAGGCGACGCCCACGCGGTGCTGCTGCCGGAGGCCCTCGACATTGGCTGGACGCATCCGGACGCCCGACGACTGGCGGCGCCGATCCCGGAGGGCGAACCGTGCCGGCGACTCGCCGAGGCCGCCCGGCGACACCGGCTCCACGTGGTGGCCGGCCTGACCGAGCGCGCCGGAGACCGGGTCTTCAACGCCGCCGTGCTGCTGGGGCCCGACGGCCGCCTGCTCCTCCTTCATCGGAAGCTCAACGAGTTGGAGATCGGACACGGCTGCTACGATCAAGGAGACCGGCTGGGCGTGGTGGAGACGCCGTTGGGCGTGATCGGCGTGATGATTTGCGCCGACGCTTTTGCGCCCGGCCAGGTGGTGTCGCGCACCCTCGGCCTGATGGGGGCGGAGGTGATTCTTTCGCCCTGCGCTTGGGCCGTTCCGGCGGATCACGACCAGGCGCGCGAACCGTACGGCGCCTTGTGGCGGGAGAACTACGGTCCGGTGGCGCGGGATTTCCGGCTGTGGATCGCCGGCGTGAGCTGCGTGGGCCCGATCCCGGCCGGGCCTTGGGCGGGACGGAAGTGCATCGGTTGTTCACTCTTGGTGGGGCCGGATGGCCAACCGCGCCACCAAGCGCCCTACGGGGAGGCGGCCGAGGTGTTGGAGGTGGTCGAAGTCAGGCCAATCCCGCGGCCGGCCCGGGGTGACGGCTGGGTCCGGCTTTGGGCCGGGTCGCGTCGCGGCGATGCCGGGGTCAACCCGGACTGAGGCCCCGTGGCGGTCCACCCTTGCCCGGCCCTTGTTCCCCCCAAAGAGCAAAAAGCGATCGATCCCGCTTGCGTGCGAGGGGCGAGCGGGTATCCTGCCCGCGGCCCGGGGGAGGCGGCGGAGTCGGAGGCCGATGTCCGACATCATCCCGCCAAGCGGCCCTGTCCCCGGACGTCCACAGGTCCTTCTCAACCGGGTGCAGCCCGGCAACCGACGCAGTATAGCGAGCGACCATCGATCCATGAGCGAACTCGGAACCTGTCAAACGAACCATCAGAAACTCCTCGAGTGGGTGAAGGAAATCGCCGACCTCTGCCAGCCGGCCAAAGTGCACTGGTGTGACGGCTCGGAGGAGGAAAACGCCTACTTGTGCGACCTCATGGTCAAGGCCGGCACCTTCACCCGGTTGAATCCGGAGAAGCGGCCCGGCAGTTACTTGGCCCGGTCCCACCCCAGCGACGTGGCGCGGGTCGAGGACCGCACCTTCATCTGCTCGCCCACCAAGGAGGAGGCCGGTCCGACCAACAACTGGCACGACCCGGAGGAGATGCGGGCCACGTTGAAAAACCTGTTCCGCGGCTGCATGGCGGGCCGGACCATGTACGTGATCCCGTTCGCCATGGGGCCGCTGGATTCGCCCCTCTGCCGCATCGGCATCGAGATCACCGATTCCCCCTACGTGGTGGCCAACATGCGGATCATGTGCCGCATGGGGAAGGCGGTGCTGGACAAGCTGGGGACCGACGGCCGCTTCATCCCCTGTGTCCATTCGGTGGGCGCGCCGCTCAAGCCCGGCCAGCAGGATGTTCCCTGGCCCTGCGTGCCCGATCCCAAGCAGAAGTACATCGTCCATTTCCCGCAGGACCCGTCGATCTGGTCCTTCGGTTCCGGCTACGGCGGCAATGCGTTGTTGGGCAAGAAATGCCTGGCGTTGCGGATCGCCTCGACCGAGGCCCGGCGCGAGGGCTGGTTGGCCGAGCACATGCTCATCCTGGCGCTCACCTCGCCGGAGGGCAAAACCCACTACATCGCCGCCGCCTTCCCCAGCGCCTGCGGCAAGACCAACCTCGCCATGATGCGGCCCACCCTGCCGGGCTGGACCGTCCGGTGCCTCGGCGACGACATCGCTTGGATTCGGATCGGTGAGGACGGGCGTCTGTACGCGGTCAACCCCGAGACCGGCTTCTTCGGCGTGGCTCCGGGCACTTCCGCCCAATCCAACCCCAACGCGATGGAGACCATCCGCAAGAACACCATCTTCACCAACGTGGTGTTGACCCCCGACGGGGACGTGTGGTGGGAGGACATGGGCGTCGAGCCGCCGCCGCGGGGCATCGACTGGCAGGGCAACGAATGGACGCCGGACTCCGGCCGCAAAGGCGCCCATCCGAACGCCCGCTTCACCGCGCCCGCCTCCCAATGCCCGGTCATCGACCCGAAGTGGGAGGATCCCGAGGGCGTGCCGCTGTCGGCCATCCTCTTCGGCGGCCGCCGCCAGACCACCATCCCGTTGGTCAACGAGGCCTTCGACTGGGAGCACGGCGTGTTCATGGGTTCCTCGGCCGGCTCGGAAACCACCGCCGCGGCCCTGGGCAAGGCCGGCGTGCTCCGCCGCGATCCCTTCGCCATGCTGCCTTTCCTGGGCTACAACGTGGTCGAGTACCTCAAGTACTGGCTCTCGTTCCCCGAGCGGACCGACCGCGCCAAGCTGCCGAAGGTCTTCTTCGTGAACTGGTTCCGCAAGAGCGACGACGGCCGCTGGCTCTGGCCCGGCTACGGCGAGAACAGCCGCGTCCTCAAGTGGATCTGTGAGCGCGTCGAGGGGCGCGGCAAGGCCCAGGAAACGCCGATCGGCCTGCTGCCCACGCCGGACGCGCTGGACCTGAGCGGTCTGGACCTCCCCGAGGGCAACCTCGAACAGCTCCTTTCGGTGGACATCGAGGGCTGGAAGAAAGAGGTCGCCGACATCCGCGCCTATTACGAGAAACTGGGCGACCTGCCCGAGGCATTGAAGGCCAAGCTCGACGAGCTGGAACGTCGCCTCGGCGCCGCCTGAGTTCGTCACCTGTCTCGTTGAGCCTCGACGGCTGCGGCAAGCCCGCGGCCGTTTTTCTTGCGCCTTCCTGCGGTCGGGGCCACGACCCCCTTTCGTCGGGGGGCGTCACCGCGCGCTGCCAGCGTTCTGGTTGCCCCGCCGCCGCAGTGGTCCGGCCGCCGGCTTCACTTCCATTGCCCGCAGCGTCTCCGGCGTCGCTCGGGGCTCCATCTCCGTCGGCCTGATCAGGCCTCTGGCAGAACGGCCCCGGCAGATTCATAAGAGACCTTGATCAGAAGACGGACTTTTTGCCCGAATCGTGTTGACCCGAGGGACAAGAGCTTCATCATGTCGCCGACACCATGCCAGTTCAACCACCAGCTTGTGTCCCGGCCGAGGCGGGTTTCGAGGAACGCGAAACTCTCCCGACCCGCGGTCGGAGAGGCCGACAGGCGTCGGGTGGAGGCCGCGGCGTGGTGTCCGGCGTTTTCCTTCAACCAAGGAGGGAACGCTGCCTGTCAAACAGCGCCCGGTCCGGAAGCCCGCCGGTGGTACGGGGCGGGCCGGTCCGGCGGGCCCACACCAACACCCAACCGATGCAATAAC
>RFJD01000108.1 GCA_003695015.1 Verrucomicrobiota bacterium
CGAGGGCGCTCCGCTCCGGTGGCACGCGGCCGCCTTCGAACCCCACGTGGCCCTCGTCGTCAGCGGCGGGCACACGCTGTTGGTGGACGTCCCGGCCGACGGCCGACACCGGGTTCTCGGCGGCACCATCGACGATGCCGCCGGCGAGTGTTTCGACAAGACCGCCAAACTCATCGGGCTCCCCTACCCCGGCGGACCGGAGTTGGACCGCCTGGCCGAGGAGGGCAACCCGGAAAGCCACCGGTTTCCCCGCCCGTTGCTTCACGAGGACCACGACGACTTCAGTTTCAGCGGGCTCAAGACCAGCGTCCGCTATTACCTGCGCGACCACCCGGAAATCCTCGACGACGGCCGCCGCCTCCGCGACCTCTGCGCCGCCGTCCGGGCCGCGATCGTCGAGGTGCTCGTCGCCAAGACCATTCGTGCCGCGCGCCGTCTCGGCCGGCGAACCGTCACCGCCTCCGGCGGCGTGAGCTGCAACCGCGCCCTGCGCCGCGAACTGGCCGCCGCCTGCCGTCGGCACGGCCTCCGGCTCCGCTTGGTCGAACCCGCCCTGGCCACCGACAACGCCGCCATGATTGCCGTCGTCGGCTGGCGCAAACAGCTTCGGGGCGAACCGGCCGCCCCGTGGACCATGGAGGCCCATCCCGGCTGGTCCCTCGAGGAAACGGCCGCCCCGCCCTCCGAGGTCTCCGCCTGAACCGCCGTCACCGGCCTGCCGCCTTGGCGGCGGCGACCCGCCGGCCTTACCCTTCCGGCCCATGAAAGCATGGTTTCGCTCGATGCGTCGTCGTCTCCACCGCGCCGCCCTTGCCGGTCTGGCCGCCTGCCTGCCGGCCGCCGCCGCCGGCCCGCAAAGCCCGATCCTCCTCTGGCCCCAGGGCGCTCCGGGCGCTTTGGGCGATCGTCCGGAGGATCGCCCCACCCTCACGCCCTACCTGCCTAAACCGGCCCGCGCCACCGGCGCCGCCATCGTGGTTTGTCCCGGCGGCGGCTACGGCGCACTCGCTCCCCACGAAGGCCACGACTACGCCCTTTGGCTCAACCGGCAGGGCATTGCCGCGTTTGTCCTGAAATACCGGCTCGGCAGCCACGGCTACCGGCATCCGGCCATGCTCCAGGACGCCGCCCGGGCCGTCCGCCTCGTGCGGCATCGGGCCGCCGAATGGCACGTCGATCCCCACCGCATTGGGATCATGGGCTCCAGCGCCGGCGGACATCTGGCTTCGACGCTGTTGACCCACTTCGACGACGGCGACCCGCAGGCCGCCGATCCCATCGACCGCGAAAGCTCGCGGCCGGACTTGGGCATTCTCTGCTACGCGGTGATCACCATGGGCGAACACACCCATGCCGGTTCCCGGCGGAACTTGCTGGGGCCCGATCCCTCGCCCGGGCTGATTCGCGAGCTTTCCAACGAGCGGCAAGTCACCTCCCGCACGCCTCCCTGTTTCCTCTGGCACACGTGGGAGGATCCGGTGGTGGACGTCGAAAACACGCTGGACTTTGCCTGTGCCCTGCGCCGGGCGGGTGTGCCGTTTGCGCTGCACATCTACCCGAAGGGCGGTCACGGCATCGGCTTGGGCGACAAGCCACCCTTCGCCCATCCGCATCCCTGGGTGGCGGAACTGCGCCGCTGGCTCGCGCTGCAAGGCTGGGCGGCCCCCGTCGAGTGACGGGGCGTCCAACGGCCTGTGACCGGCGCCCCACCCGTCACGATCGCATTTTTTTCAATGCTGACGCGCGTTTTCGGCTTGTCAGCCGCGCCGAAACTGATAGGAAACGCGCTGCTGAGTCCGTAACAACCACGACCGATTCAACAACGTAAGAACCATGGCAGCCAAAACACTGACCAAAGCCCAGATCGCCGCCACCCTCGCTGAAAAGGTTGGCATCACCAAGAAACAGTCCGCCCTCTACCTGCAGGAGCTGGCCGCGCTGGCTTACAAGAACGCCAAGAACGGCTTCACCCTCCCTGGCATCGGCAAGCTGGTTCTGGTCAACCGGAAAGCCCGCACCGGCCGCAACCCGCAAACCGGTGAAACCATCCGCATTCCCGCCAAAAAGGTGGTGAAGTTCCGCATCTCCAAGGCCTGCAAGGACGCCATCCTCCCGCCCAAGAAGAAGTAGCCGGCGGACGGTTTTTGCCCGAGGCACTCTGCCCGCTCAGAGTGCCTTTTTTGTTTCCGCCGCCTTCTTCCAAACGAGAGCCGGAGCAGCCCCAAGCCATGCGGATCGCCATCGTCGGTTGCGGCGCCGTCGGCTCCTTCTACGGCGCCCGTCTCCTCCGCGCCGGTGAGGATGTCCACTTCCTGCTGCGCAGCGACTACGAGGTCGTCCGCCGGGAGGGCGTTCGCATCCTCAGCATCGAGGGCGATTTCATCGTGCGTCCCGTCGCGGCCCGCCGGCCGGAGGAAATCGGGCCCTGCGACTGGGTGATCATTGCGCTCAAAACCACCGCCAACCATGCCTTCGGCGAACTGCTCCCGCCATTGGTCGGCCCCCAAACGCGCCTGTTGACGCTGCAAAACGGACTCGGCAACGAGGAGGCACTGGCGGCCCTGTTCGGCCCGGAACGCGTTCTCGGGGGCCTTTGCTTCGTCTGCCTCAACCGCATCGCTCCGGGCGTCATCCGCCACATGGCCCACGGCCACATCGTCCTCGGCGAGTTTCAGCGTCCGCCCGGCCCGGACGCCCACCGGATCGCCGACGCCTTCCAACGCGCCGGCATCCGCTGCCGCGTCGCCGACAACCTCGAACGCGCCCATTGGGAAAAGCTCGTCTGGAACATCCCCTTCAACGGCGTCGGCGTGGCCGGCATCGTCGGCCAGGAAGCCCTCCTGGCCGGGCGGGTGCCGGAGACCTGGACCGCCCGCCGTTGCCTGCCCACCGACGAACTGCTCGCCGATCCCGGCTGGGAACGTCTCGTGCGCGAATTGATGGCCGAAGTGATCGCCGTCGGCCGCGCCCTGGGCCACGACATCCCCGACTCCTTCGCCGACGAAAACATCGAGCGCACCCGTTGCATGGGCGACTACCGGGCCTCGACCTTGCTGGACTTCGAAAAAGGCATGCCCCTCGAGCTGGAGAGCCTGTTCCTGGAACCGCAACGGGTCGCCCGGCGGCTCGGCGTGCCCACCCCGCGGCTGGACGCTCTCTGTGCGGTGCTCTGCGAACTCGATGCCCGCCGGGCTGCCGGCCGCCTGCCCGAGACGACCTGATTCACCCCCCGAAGCCCGGTCGCCCCACCGACGCCTCCCCGGCTTTTCTTCGCCGGCGGGCCGTGTACCATCGCCCGCCCCATGAAACGACAGACAGGCATCTGTTCCCACCTCCACCACGCGGGCGGGCCCCTGCTGGCGGCCGTCGGCCTGCTGCTCCAAACCCAAGCCGCCCTGCGCGCCCCGGCCATCCCGTTGGTGGCCCACGATCCCTACTTCAGCATTTGGTGCGCGGGAGACCGGTTGACCGACGTGGACACCACCCACTGGACCGGCAAACCCCACCGGCTCACCGGCGTGGTGACGATCGACGGCCAGGCTTACCGGGTCTTGGGCGCCACGCCGGCCGACCTCCCCGCCCTGCCGCAAACCGGGCTCCGGATCACGCCCACGCGGACCATGGCCACCTTTGCCGGCGCCGGCGTCGAGCTGCACCTGACCTTTCTCACCCCCGCCCTGCCGGAGGACATCGACATCCTCTCGCGTCCGGTGACCTATCTGATCTGGGAGTGCCACAGCACCGACGGCCGGCTGCACGAGGTCGCCTTTGCGCTCAGTGCCTCGGCCGAACTCGCCGTCAACCTCCCGGACCAACAGGTTCTCACCCGCCTCGAACGCTGGGGCGACTTGGCCGTGTTCCGCGTCGGTTCCGAGGAACAACCCATCCTCGCCAAGAGCGGCGACGACATCCGCATCGACTGGGGTTATTTCCACCTGGCCGGCAGCGACGGCGCGCGGGTTCGTTGGATCGAAGGTCCGGACGAACGGACGGTGTCGCTCCCCGAGGGCCGGACCGCCTGGGTCGAAAGCCAACGCGCCCTGCCGGCCGCGCAGGTCCGGGGCGAACTGCGCTGGCCCGCCATCCGCGTGGGCGAACAGCCGGTCAGCCGCTGGTTGATGCTGGCCTACGACGATCTCTATTCCATCCAGTACCTCGGCCACAACCTCCGTCCCTACTGGCGTCGCCACGGCTGGGAGGCCCGCGACCTGCTCGAAGCCGCCGCGCGCGACTTCGCCGAGCTGCGCCGCCGTTGCGAGGCCTTCGACGCCGAGTTGACCGCCGACCTCGAACGCGCCGGCGGCGTCGAGTACGCCGAGATCGCCACCCTCGCCTACCGCCAGTGCTTTGCCGCGGGCAAGTTCGTGGCCGATGCCAACGGCCAGCCCCTGTCCTTCTGCAAGGAAAACCACTCCAACGGCTGCATCGCCACCTCGGACGTGTTTTACCCGATGGCCCCGCAGTTCCTGCTGTTCGGGCCCTCGCTGACGAAGTCCTTCCTGGTTCCGTTCATGAACTACGCCGCCAGCGAACGGTGGCGGTTTCCCTTCGCCCCGCACGACCTGGGCACCTACCCGCACGCCAACGGCCAGCGTTACGGCGGCGGCGAGCACAGCGAGGAAAACCAGATGCCGGTCGAGGAAAGCGGCAACCTGCTGATCCTGATGACCGCCCTGGCGGAGATGGAGGGCAACGCCGATTTCGCGAGCCTCTACTGGCCGCAACTCACGCGGTGGGCGGAGTACCTCCGCGAAAAGGGCTTCGATCCGGAAAACCAGCTCTGCACCGACGACTTCGCCGGCCACCTGGCCCACAACGTCAACCTCAGCGCCAAGGCCATCTGCGGGCTCGCCGGTTATGCCCGCCTCTGCGAACTGCGCGGCGAAACCGCCCGCGCCCGCGAATACCGCGAGCTCGCCCGGCGCTTCGTCGGCCAATGGCTCGAGGCCGCCGACGACGGCGACCATTACCGGCTGGCCTTCGACAAGCCCGGCACCTGGAGCCAGAAATACAACATCGTCTGGGATCGCATCCTCGGCTTCGACCTCTGGCCCGACGCCGTCCTCCACAAGGAGATGGACTTCTACAAGCGCGTCCAACAGCCCTACGGCCTGCCGCTGGACAACCGGTCGCTCTACACCAAGCTGGATTGGATCCTCTGGACCGCCACGCTCACCGGGGACCGCGCCGACTTCGACGCCCTTGTCCATCCCGTCTGGAAGTTCCTCAACGAAACGCCCGACCGCGTCCCCATGACCGACTGGTATTGGACCCACAACGCCCGGCGCCGCGGCTTCACCGCCCGGCCGGTGGTGGGCGGCGTTTTCCTTCGGATGCTCTACGACAAGGCCGTCTGGAAGAAGTACGCCTCGCGCGATCGCACCCGGTCCGGCGGGTTCGCCCCCGCCCCCAAGCCGCCGCGTATCGTGCCGGTGGTGCCCGCCGCCGACCGCCAGCCGGTCCTCTGGCGGTACACGACCACCCAACCGCCCGCGGATTGGACACGGCCGGACTTTGACGATTCGGGCTGGGCCGAGGGGCAATCCGGCTTCGGCACGCGCGGCACGCCCGGGGCCGTCGTTGGCACCGTCTGGAACACGCCGGAAATCTGGCTGCGCCGGGTCATCGAGATTCCCGCGGGCATCGAAGGGCCCCTCCAGTTCTGGATCCATCACGATGAAGACGCCGAGGTGTACCTCGACGGCCGGCGGGTGTTGCGGACGACCTCCTACACGACCGGCTACACCCTCCGCGCCCCTTCACCGCGGGCCCGCGACCTTCTCCGGCCCGGCCGGCATGTGCTCGCCGTTCACTGCCGGCAGACCGGCGGCGGCCAATACATCGACGTCGGTCTGGTCGAGGTGCAGCCCGCCGATTGACCGCGGCATTGACCGCGCTACCGCGAAGGCGGCCCGGGTCAGGCGCCCGGGTCGCCGTTCGTCTTCGGCAGAAGAATGAGGCTCGCGGCGGGAATCCGCACCGGAACGACCTCGCCCGGCTGGCGGCCCTGCTCCGGGTTGAACGCCAGCGCCTTGATCCGCGGGCCGTCCGCCAACCGCAGGGCGTATTGTTCCACCCGCCCCAGGTAGGTGGCGCGCTCGACCGTCGCCCGCAGGACGTTCCCGCCGTCGGTCGCGTCCAGGACCACCGCCTCGGGCCGGAAACCCACCCACACCCGCGCGCCCGGATCGAGGCCGGATGTCGCCGGCGCTTCCAGTTCGCCGCCGGCCACCCGCACGCGGCATCCCGCCCCGCCCGCCACGGCGACCTCGCCTTCCAGCCAGTTGCATTCGCCGATGAAATCCGCCACGAAACGGTTGGCCGGCCGCCGATACAGGCTCCGCGGATCCCCCACCTGCTCGATGCGGCCCGCCCGCATCACGGCGATGCGGTCCGCCAGCGACAACGCCTCCTCCTGGTCGTGGGTGACGTAGATCGTGGTGATCCGCGTTTGGTCGTGGATGCGGCGGATTTCCTCGCGCATCTCGAGCCGGAGCTGGGCGTCGAGGTTCGACAGCGGCTCGTCCAGCAACAGGACGTCCGGCTGCACCACCAGGGCCCGGGCCAGGGCCACCCGTTGTTGCTGGCCGCCGGAAAGTTGGTTGGGCTTGCGGTCCCGGTAGTCCTCCATCCGCACGATCCGCAACGCCTCCTCGATCCGCCGGTTTCGTTCCTCCCGGGAAAGTCGCCGCACTTCCAGGCCGTAGGCGACGTTGTCCCAGACGGTCATGTGCGGCCAGAGGGCGTAGTTCTGGAACACCATGCCGGTGTTGCGCCGGTGCGGCGGGACGCGGTTCATCACCCGGTCGCCAAACCGCACTTCGCCCTGCTCCGGTTCGTAGAAACCGGCCACCATGCGCAGCAGCGTCGTCTTGCCACAGCCCGAGGGCCCCAGGAGGAAGAACAATTCGTGCTCCTCGATGGCGAGTGACACCTCCCGCAACACGGGCGTGTCGCCAAACCGCTTGCTGACGTTGTGGATCGTGACGCGCATGGACGAGCCGTCGCCGGCCCGGCCCTTTTAGCAGAAGCCACCGCCCCGGCAAAGCTCCGGCCCGCCGCCGGCCGCGCTCATTCGTCCCCCACCCGCCGCCGCAGTTCTTTCAAGCGCGAACGGCGCCGCTTGGCCGCCAGCCGCCGCTCCTGCGCCGCCCGACCCGGCCGACGCAACTGCCGCCGGCGCTTCTCCGCCGCGGCCCGCCGCTCGGCCTTCCGCCTGGCCTGCAACGCCTCGATCTTGTCGCACAACCATTCGCGGGCCAGCAGCCGGTTGCGCCCCTGATGCCGCGTGGCCTGGCAACGAACCTCGATGCCCGTGGGCCGGTGTCGCAACAGGACGCAGGTGGCCACCTTGTTGAGCCGCTGGCCGCCCGGCCCCGAAGACCGCACGAACCGCTCCTCCAAATCCGCCTCCGCAATGCCCAAAGCCGCCATCCGCCGGACCACGGCTTCCCAGCGATCCGGACCGACCGCCCCGGCGCTCATGGCTCGGGCGCCTCCTCCCGCCCTCCAACCCGGTGCTCTTCGGCCGCTTCCCTCCTCCTGGCCGACCCCCGGCCGCTCACCCCGCACGACCGCTCCGGCGCCAATCCACGCCAAAGGCGCCGGCCCGCCGTTCCATGGCGATCTCCGTTCGATTCCTCCCAGCGACGTCTCATGGCTCCACTCGTCTTCCCGGACGTGACCCAGCTTAGCGGCTTCGCCCATTTCGGGCCATCGTCGGATGGACGTTCTCACGCCTCGATGGAAATGCCTGCGCGGTGGAGCGCTGTTGCGGTGGTCAACCGACCGGGTTGGAGACTTTGAGGGTTGGCCGGGAAGAACGGGAACAACTGAGGAGAATGGGCGGGCCTCAACGCCAAGAGCTGATGCTGATGGCAGCGGGCGACGTCATGGGGATGAACCCGCAGCAGGCCCAGTGTGTTGGGCGGCGCCACCGGGAGGAAGCCAACGCGGGGCAGGTGCATCGGCTGCGGAGCCAGCCCGGTCGGCGCCGCACCCCCCGGTCCTCCGGGCCGCGGTGCTGGCGCTTTCTGGGCAGGAACGGCTGGGATTCCGGGCCGAGCCTACTGGCCGTCCGTCCGTAGCGGCGCGGCTGCCGGCACCACGCCCCGGCAAAAACACTCTCATCGAGCCCAACGCAGGCCATCCCCATGGAGCCGCCACAAGACTGGACATGTTGCTTGACCCGCCGCGCCGCCGAGGCACCTTTTGCCAACAGAAAGCACTCGATGAAAACGGTCGGCAGGATCACCCGGGGCCCGGGAGCGGCCGCTTCAGGCTGGGCCGCTGACTTTCCGTGGCTTCTCTCTCTCTCTCTCTCTGTCTCTCTCGGTAGGCTTCCTCCGTCTGCGACCTGCTCCACCGAACTTGGGGCGCGCGCGGCCGCGTGAGTGGCGGTCCGCACTCGTTGGCCGCAGAGTTGGCCCCGGCCATCCGCCGCCACCCTGCGCCTCTCGCCCAAGAGCAGTGATCGCCGGTACGGAGAGATGGGACTCCCGAATGGCTTCCGCGTTGTCCGCAAAGGAGGTGACATGAGTACCGAAAAGCAACCCTCTCCCGGCGTCCCGAGCAGCGTTTGTCTGATCGTTGCCGATCCCGCCCTGCGGGCGGCGATGGAACGATGGGTGAGCCACGCGGCGGACCTGGTCTCCGTCGGGACCTTTGCGAGTTTGGAGGAGGCCCGGTCGCATCTCCCGCGCGTGCGTCCGGCGCTGGTCGTGCTGGAGGAGCAAGCCGCGGGGGGCGACTTGGCCGTCGGCATCCGCCAGCTCAAGGCTCAGGCGCCTGGCGTGGGCTTCGTCGTCGTGGCCGCCCGGCCGCGGCTCCAGTTGCGGGCCCGATTGGGGACGACGCCCGCGGAGGCGGTGTTGGACACGACCTGCTTGCTGCCCCGACGCTTCCTGAAGGTCCTCCGTCATGTGCGTGACCGCTCCGCGGCGGGGAACGGCCCCGGGAAAGGGCTGCGCCTGACGCCGAGACAAGCCGAGATCGCGGCGTTGATCGCGCGCGGGTGGCCCGACAAGCAGATCGCCCACGCGCTCCGCTGTTCGGAGGAAACGGTGGGCTGGCATCTCAAGCAAATCTTTCGGCGCAACGGGCTGCACACCCGCGCCGAGCTGGCCGCGCGCTTTGCGGAGGAGCGACGGTCCGGTTGACCCCCCACACGAACGTGGGGGTTGCGGGTCGCTTGGGGATCGGCTACAAATCAGTCCATTCCATGAGCCTGATGACGCCAACTCCACGACGCGAGGCTGACAAGGCCGGTCATGATTCGGGCTCGGCGCCCCCGTGGTCCGGTCGGTTGGCATCGAAGACCCGTTCCACCGGCGAACGCCGGCTTGTGATCGCGGCAGCGGCGGCCCGGAGGGCGTGGGCGGCCGTGTGGCTGGCTTGGGCGGCCCTCTGCGCCGGGCGACTGGACGGTGCGCCTGCGAACGCCGCCGGGCTGAGCGCCGAGCACGTGGCATTGATGGAGTTCCTGACCAATCGCCCGCCGATCAAACGGGTCGAGTTCGATCTGTCCTACAACCGAATCTTTCCGGAGGAACCGCCGGATCCCCCTTTCGTGCGGGTTCGGGCCAGTCTCCAGCCCGGCGGGTTTTACTTCCAGTTTCCCACCCCATACCCCTTCCGGACGCCGTACACCAAAGGCGAGTCCGCGGATTACTATTGGGGGGTCACCTCGAACGTGGTCTCCCTCGCCCCCAAGAGCGGCCCCGGGGCGGACCCCAAAAACGGCACCCAGATCGTGGTGGAGAATGAACGAAAGGAGTTGGAAGAACTGCTCCAGTTCGGCCTCGAGGAGGCCGCTCCGGGTTCGATCCATTGGCTCACCCCCACCAACTTCGTGGCCTCGACCCGTCCCCTGAAGAACGGAGAGCGCTTGCGCTTGACGGGGCGCCTCATACTGGACCGGGACGGCCGTCCGAAGGAACTGCGTTATCAGGATGCGGAGCGGCGCGCGATCGACATTGTCGTGCGCTACCGCTATGAAGAGCGTGGCGCGGTCCTGCCGAAAACAACCATCGTGCAGCGGGACAAGTCGATCATTCGGCCGCATCCGGGTCAACGCTTGATGACCAATATTCTCGTGAGCTTGGAACCGGGCGTCGTGCCGGAGGCGGCTCAAGGTTTCACACCCTCCATGTTCATCGGCGAACAGGACCCGCCGCGGGAGCTGCTAATAAACTCGAATGGGGTTCGCTACGTCGTGACCGAACTGGGCATGATCCGGAACGAAGGGGTGGAACCGCCGGCATATGCCTTGGTGACCGAGCGGCCGGGGGCGGCCCGCTATGGCGGACTGGTTGTCACGGTCGCACTGGCTTGCGGCTTCGTTTGGTGGTTGGGCAAACGAAGACGCCAACCCACCACTCCCAACCAGAAGAGCTAACCG
>RFJD01000529.1 GCA_003695015.1 Verrucomicrobiota bacterium
ATGGCCCAGGACTTCCACGCCGCCTTCGGCCTGGGCACCGACGACCGCCACATCGCCACCGTCGATGCCGACGGCGTGGCCCTGGCGGCGATTCAAGGGCTCAACCAGAAGCTGGAAACCAGAATGCAGAAGGCCGCAGCCCAGAGGCGGAGACTTGAAACAGAACTGAAACAGAAGGACGCACAGATCGCGAGGCTGGAGCGGGAAGTAGCCGAACTCAAGGCGTTGGTCCGTAAATTGGTGAAATAGTTCAGATACTTCCGCTTCCACCCCATGACCAAAACATGAACCGGCGACCAGGAAAACTCAGGCACAGTGGGCTCAACCCAACGGCCCGAAGACAAAGCAATGCGGAGCAGGGAGAGATCCATCTTTTCCATTCCCTTGTCCCTATTCGCTTGTCTTTCTGCTCTCCATTTTTTCGCCTGTTTCAGACGCATAACCTCAACACCTCCCAGTTATGAAACCATCATCGACTCAACTCGCTGTTCTGTGCGGGCTCGTCTGCGTGGCGACTCTTCACGCCCAAACCACCGCGTTCACGTACCATGGCCGCCTGGTGGACCAGGGGACGCCGGCCAATGGGAGCTATGATCTGCGGTTTTGGATCTATGACGTGGAGGTGGATGGCAGTCCGGTCGCCGGGCCCGTCACCCATGCCGCCACTGTCGTCAGCGAGGGCCTGTTCACGGTCACGTTGGACTTTGGCGCCGAGGTGTTCACCGGGGCCGATCGCTGGCTGGAATATCGTGCTCAACAGCCTAGGCAACTACTACGAACAGCTCACGATCAACGAACCGGTGACTCTCCGCGCCCCGCGCACGGGCTGGGCCACCATTGGTAAACCGTAATCCCGAAACATTTCCTTTTATGAAAACCATCCATCGAAGCATGCAGCCCGTTCTGGAGTGCGGTGGGAAGCGAAGCGCGACACCGCTTTCCCTGAAGACCGACTATCCTGGCAGCGAGGATGGTGTGACCAACGCACCTCGACGCTCTTGGGGCCCAAGCGCCGTCGCCGCTCCCGCTCTGCCGGCGCACTCCACAATCACGCTGGCCTTGTGTCTTCTGCTTCCGGTCCTGTGCCTGCCTGCCTTCGCTCAGTACACCATCGACTGGCACACCATTGACGGCGGGGGCGGTACCAGTACCGGCGGCGCGTATGCGCTCAGCGGCACCATCGGCCAACCCGATGCCGGCCCGGTCATGACCGGCGGCAACTACACCCTCACCGGCGGCTTCTGGAGCCTGGTCTCCGTCATCCAAACGCCCGGGGCGCCCACACTGCATGTCAAGCAGCTCAACGGCGCGGTCACCGTGTATTGGAAGAAACCGGCGGTGGGCTGGGAACTGCAAAAGACCGCGACTCTGACCGGCAACCCTGTGCCGTGGCAAGTGGTTCCGGCGCAGACTTACCAAACCAACGCCACTGACATCTTCATCACCATCCCCAACCCGACGGGGCAGTGGTTCTACCGCTTGCACAAGCCCTGATCACGACTGACTCCCATAGCCTGTCATTACCTCGAACCGAGACCACATGGCACGCTAATACGAACAAAGGAATCATTTGATCCTTACATCTCCTCATTCCCATTTCCCCGTCTGTTGCTCTGCTTCAGGGCAGAAGGATCGGGGGCAGGGACATGCTTTTGTCAATCTTCCTGCCATCCATTTTTTGCCTCCCTCAATCCAGCCTCCCTCAACCCTCAAGAGCCAGGTCTCGTGAAGGCCAATCTGAATAACCCGCTGATCCTGTCAGCCTTGCTGTGCGCCGGGGCGACGACTTCCGCTTGCCCGCCCCTTCCGGTCCGCTCGTCGCGCGGCTCACCCAGGGCGCGAGCGGCTGGGCCGACATCAGCGATTCCCGGGCCACCTGCGCGCCCGTGCAGGCCACCAACACCGTCACCACCTGGAGCGAGAGCGTCGCGGGCGCACCAGCCACTCGCTTTTACCGATTGAAGCTGCCCTAAGAACACCCGACATGACCCTGATCCCAATCAGAAGAAAGCTCACGAAACCAGCCCGGCTTGAGACAAAGCAATGCCGACAAGGGAATGAACCTTCTTTTCAATTCCCTTGCCCCCATTCCCCTGTCTCCCGTTTCGGTTCAAGGCACGAGAATGGGAGGCAAAAAGATGCGGTTCCGATGTTCCTGCCCTCCATCTTTCTGCCTTCACAAACCGACAACACAGTAAACCACAACCCTCTAACATCATGAAAAACCTGGTCCGCTTGTTTTCAATGCTTGCGGCGATGCCCGTGCTGGCCGCGACCCAGCCCAACATCCTCCTCATCCTCACCGATGACGCCGGGTATGTGGATTTCGGGTTCCAGGGCGGTGGGATTGACGGCGACTTTGCTGATCTGACGCCGCACATTGACTCCCTGGCCGCGAGCGGGGTGCGCTTCACCAGCGGGTATGTGGCGGGGCCGATTTGTTGTCCGTCCAGGGCGGGGCTGATCACAGGCCGGTATCCACAGCGATTCGGTTTCCAGACCAACATCCGCAGCATCCCGGGCGCGGGGTTGGCCACCTCCGAGAAGACCATCGCCGACCATCTGAAGGCGCTCGGTTACCGCACTTACGCGGTGGGCAAATGGCACCTGGGCGAGGACCGGCCCGAGTATCATCCGAACCAGCGCGGCTTCGACGAGTTCGTCGGCTTTCTCGGCGGGGCCCGCACCTATTTCCAATACACCGGCAGCGAGAACAAGAACATCCTCCAACACAACGGCACGCGTCTGCCCGAGCGCCCGGATCAATACTTGACTGACGTGTTCGGCTCGGCGGCGACGAACTACATCGCGTCGCACGTGGCGAGTTATCCCGGCCAGCCGTTCTTCATGTATCTCGCGTTCAATGCCATTCACGATCCGCTCGATGCCGACTCGGGCCGCCTGGCCGATCCGCGCAGCCAGGACATTGCCGAACCGCATCGCCGCACCAACGCCGCCATGACCATCGCGGTCGATGACGCGGTGGGCTCGATCCTGAACACGCTCGATCGCCTCGGCATTCGCGACGACACGCTGGTGGTGTTTTTCAACGACAACGGCGGGCCCGAGGACAACCCAAGCGTCAACGCGCTGAACTGGTCGGACAACGGCCCGTTGCGCGACGGCAAACGCTCGCTGCACGAGGGCGGCATCCGCGTGCCGTTCGTGGTGAGCTGGCCGGGAACCATCCCCACGGCCACCGGCGGGCGCGTGATCGATGATCCGGTCATCTCGCTCGATCTGCTGCCCACGTTCATCGCCGCGGCCGGCGGCAATGTTTATCCCGACATCGCCACCGACGGCCTCAATCTGCTGCCCCGGCTGACGGGGGTGACGACGAACCCCATCGAACGCACCCTGTGCTGGCGCGCGGAGGACGACTACGGCGAACAACGCGCCGCGCGCAAAGGCGATTGGAAACTCTACATCGGCGGCGACGGCGAGGTCGGTCTTTATAATCTCGCGGACGACATCGGCGAAACTCAAAACCTGGCGGCGGAGCATCCGGACAAGGTGGTTGAGTTGCTGGCCGAGCACGCTCGCTGGGAGGAGGGCATGATCGAACCGTTGTGGGGGCTCGGTTCGCCCGTCAGCACCAGCCCGGACCTCACCTTCGGCGCGTCGCCGTTGGGTTATGGCCTGAACAACAGCGGCGCGGGCCTGGCGGCGATGATTTATGAAGTGCGCACGCCGCTTCCGCTGAACGAGCGCTGGAGCATCACCTGGAGCGCGCAAAGCCGCGATGTCGGCGGGGCGCGCAACGCCTACGCGGTCATCGGCGACGGCGTGGGGCAAACCAACCTCATCCGGGCCGGCGCGGACTTTGCCGCGGGCACGCTCTCCATCAGCGAGCCGCAGACCGGCGCGATCAGCCAGCAACCGTTCCCCGCGGCGCCCAACCTCACGCATTATTTCATGCTGTCGTTCGACGCGGCGACGCGCGAGTTGACCCTGCACTATGGCACCAACGCGGCTCCGATTCGTTACGAAGCGCCCTTCGTGCGGCACACCTTGACCGGGACCTACGGCGACTTGACCCATGCCGGTTACGCGCTTCGTTCGACCGCGCGCAGTTTTTTCTCGCCCATCAAGAACCGGCCCACGCCGGTGGCGCCCGCGCGGTCGCCGTCCTGGGCGCGCGTGAAAATGGCGCGCGATTACCGGGCGGGCACCTACGACGATCACGGCAACTTCATGGGCGGCACGGAACTGATGTCGCTGGTCGCGCACAAGGGCCGGCTATACGCGGGCAACGGTTATTGGAACGACGAACGTTGGAAGGGTCCGTCGGACGATCCGTTCCCCGGTCCGCAGGTGTTGGTGAAGGACGCCGCGGACGCGCCGTGGCGACAGGACGTGGCTTTCGGCACGAACCATCTGCGCGTCGAGAGTCTGCGCTCGCTCACCCTCACCACCGACAAGACCGGCGCGCCGCTTGATCCGCCGGTGACCCTGTTGCTCGCCGGCACGACGACCCTGCCCGAAGAAGCGCCTTTCCCGCGTGACGTGCACGTATTCGTCCGCAACGACGCCACCGGCGATTGGATCCAGACCTCGCCCGGCAGCGTGCTCAATGGTCTGGCGGCCGCGCGGTATCTCTGCGATCACGTGGATCGGGTCACCGGCATTCATCACGTCTTTTGCGCATATGGCACCGAGGCCAAGGTGGTGCGCGGCGGATATAATCCGGCGACCGGCGCCATCGACTGGGAACCGCAGGTGGAACTCAGCAGCCCGGGCCGATTGGTCAGCGGCGGCGATTGCAACGGCTGGCTTTACATGTGCGTCTGGCCCGACGGCGATCCGCACAACGAAAACGGCGGCCTGTTCTGGCGCGAGGACGGCCCGAACCCGAAGTGGCATTTCGCTTACGAATGGCCCAGGAACGAGGAGCGTTTGTATCAGGACGTCCGCGGCTTCACGGCGTTGCCCCATCCGCGCGGGTTCGACCACGACATCGCGTTGGTCACCCTGACCGGCTTGGGCACCATTTCGTGCATCGACCCGATCGGCGGCGACCGGCGCAACGGCCATATCGTCACCGAGGAATTGAACATCCAACAATTCCTGGGCGACTTCTGGAACGACGGCGTGCCGATCGGCTTCAACACCATCGCGGCCTACAACGACATGCCCGAGGCGCCCGACCCGGCCACCGGCGAGCCGATCAACTTCCTGGGCCTCTATGTCAACCATCCGAACGGTCCGGGCACGCCCGAGGGCAACAGCGCGTGGTATCTGGTGCGGCATCGCGACGCCACCTACGAATGGGCACAAATCATCGAC
>RFJD01000530.1 GCA_003695015.1 Verrucomicrobiota bacterium
AGCAGTTTGCGTTCGCCTTCGACGATCGCCGAACAGGGGGGCGAGACGCGGTAATGCGGATAGTGGAAATAGAGCGCCCGGTGAAGGAGACGCGGCGGCGCGGGCCGGCTCAGCAACAACGCTGCGAAGCTGAGGCCATCAACCTTCGGCGGGACGTGTCGCGAGGCTCCGACCAGATCGGCCAAGGTGGGCAGCCAATCATAGCCCACGACGTTGACATCGCAGCGGGATCCCTTGGGCACGCCCGGACCGCGCACGATGAGAGGCACGCGCAAGCCGCCTTCCCACAGCCACCATTTGCCGCCCCGCAACGGTTCGAGGTCTTGGTTCCAATGGTGATAGCCGTTGTCGGATGTAAAGACGACGTAGGTGCGGTCGGCGATGCCGAGCTCGTCCAATTTGGCCAGCACCTGGCCGATTGCGGTGTCGAGATCCTCCGTCATGGCGGCCAGGAGCTGGGCCGTGGCCCGCACGCGGGGATTCGGGATGCGATCGAAGACCGGGTTTTGGCGGCACTTCGCCAAGGTGGCCGGGCGTGCCTGGTACTGCGCGTGGTTGGCGTAGTGGGAGATCTGCAGATAAAACGGTTTGCCGGCGCGAACCTGGCGTTCGATGAAATCGAGACCGCGCCGCGTGATGCTGAACATGAGCTTCGGATCCTCCGAGGTGATCGTCTTGCGGCCGGTGGCGGGATCGATCGGGCTGAAGGTCTTGTTGTCGGTCTCGCCGTCGCTCTCGTCATAACCGTGTTTTCGCGGTCCGCCTCCATACAGGTGCCACTTGCCGAAGTGGGCGGTGGCGTAACCGGCCTTTCGCAGGACGTCGCCGATGGAAGGGAAGCGGATGTTGCCCTGGGGCTCGGGGCAAAGCAGCGGCATCCGGCGGTCTTTGGCCCGGTGAAGATATTCCACGGTGCCGTCGGTCTTCTCGCCGAAACCGCCGTTGCCGCTGAAGAGGTGGTGGGCGGTCATCATGCCGGTCTGAATGGAGCAACGGGAGGGGGCGCACATGGCGGCGGCGGCCCGGGCGTTGCGGAACACCATGCCCTCGCGGGCAAGCTGCTCGACATGGGGCATGCGGATGAAGTCCATGCCGGAGCCGGGCAGGGCCGGATCCATGCGCACCGAGGTCCCATACCATGCCATGTCATCGATGAGGACGAACACGATGTTGGGCTTGGCCACGGGAGAGGCGGCTCGGGTCGAAGGCGTCCACCCAATGCCTGCGGCGGCGGCGGCGAGGGTGATCAAGGAAGGGAACCGGTTCATGAGGATGCGAGGTCGAGGGCGTTGGCCATGCTCAGGAGGGCGCCACGGGCGGGTGGCAAGGGAGGGATCGGAGGCGAGGCCAGGCGGCCGGCCGGTGTGGCAGGTGGAAATGGGTCCGGGGAGGTGGTCACTTGGTTCGTTTACGCCGGCTGCGATACGGGGTTGGTGACTCGGCCAACTGTGCGGCGGGGGCGTTTTTCTTTGGTTCGAACACCACGCGCAGATGTGCGCCCAAGGCTTCCGCGACCCGTCGCAACATCCGGAGTGAATGGCCTTCGTAGGATGGGGACTCCAAACGGCTGATCTGCTGCTGTGAGGTCTTCAGCCGGCGGGCCAGCTCTTGCTGCGAGAGACCCGCCTGCTGCCGGAGGGCGGCAATCTGCAGAGCCACGTCCCATGCCTCGCCGGCCTCTCGGAACCGCTCAGCGAAAGCCGGGTCTTTCAGTTGCTCTTCGAGGTAACTGTCGAAGTTCGTTTTCATCGTTCAAACCGTCTTTGCCAATCCACCATCCGCACGCGCGCGGCTTCCAAGTCGCCGGCGGCCAGTGAGCGGGCTTTGTTTCGAATCCCGTGCACCAGCACAATCCGCCTGTCCTTGGCAAAGAACCAAAGGATGCGTGTGTTGAGCCTGCCCACATGACGCAGCTCGAACAGTCCGCTGCCCAGCGCCTTGGACAAGGGTTCCCGGTGATATCGGCGGTGCCTCAGCCGGGCAAGCCCGGCGAGCAGGACCGCGAAATCCCCCGGGTCCGTTGCCTTGAGTTCATCGAGGAACTCGCGCACCGGGCACCGGCCCGCTTCAGCCTCGGAGAACTCTACCGTGAATCGCATGAGGCGTCCACATCACAAATGATGTTCGCTTCCGGCGCTTTGGCTGGATCCATCGCCGGCGGCCGGGTGTTCACCTGACTTGGCCCACGGGATCCGCGCCGTTGATCGGGCAATCTCGGTCACATCGACCGTGCGAATCCGGAGGTCTTTGAAAAGTTCGCTGGGTTTCAGTCTGCCGGGACGCGTGTCCTTGCGGCCGGTCCACAGCGGCGTGGTGGAACCGTCCGCATGGCGGATGCGGAGGTTGTCGAGATAGACGGTAAAGGTGCCGGGCGTGCCGCCGGTGAAGACGATGCCGTGTTTGCCCAGCGGACCGGGCGCGGTGCTGGAGAGACCGATGATGCGGTGTTCCCAGACGTTCTTGCCATCCGCGATGCCCGGGCCGGTGCTCTGGTCGCGGCCGAACTGGTCCACGTGCGTGCCGGGGCGGAAC
>RFJD01000531.1 GCA_003695015.1 Verrucomicrobiota bacterium
GTTTTCCGGGTGGTCCGCAGCGGGCCGGTGGAGGAGCCGTTGACGGTGTACTACCGGCTGCGCGGCTCGGCCACGCCGGGTGAGGACTACAAGGCGCCGGGCGACGAAATCGAGATTCCGGCCGGCCGCGAGGCGGCGGAGTTGGTCATCCCGACCTTGGCGGACAACCTGAGCGAGGGGCCGGAGACGGTGGTCGTCGAATTGTTGGTTCCGCCGTGTCCGGAGATTTTCCCGCCGCCGCCGGGTTGTTACGTGACCGGCGTGCCATCGGAGGCCGAGGGGGTCATCGTGGACCGCGAACCGCCGCCGGCCGGGGTGGTGTTGGTTCCCGCCGGCAGTGAGTGGGCTTGGTGGAACCGGGCCGAACCGCCGGCGGGCGATTGGTTGCACCCGACGCCCGACGATCCGGAGTGGCCCGTGGGGCCGGCCCAGTTGGGTTACGGCGACGGGGACGAAGCCACCGTGACCCGCGAAGGGCCGCCCCCGCATCCGCTGACGGCCTACTTTCGGAAATGGTTCGCCGCTCCGGCGGATCTGGCGCCGCGCGCCCTGCAGGTGCGGTTGGTGCGCGACGACGGCGCGGCGGTGTACCTGAACGGCGTCGAGCTGCTGCGGGACAACCTGCCCGAGGGCGAGTTGACCTTCGAGACGCCGGCCTCCCACGGCGCCGGCGAAAACGAGAACGCATGGCACACGTTCGTCGTGCCGGCCGAGGCCCTGCGCGAGGGCGACAACCTGCTGGCGGTCGAGGTGCATCAGCATTCCCGCTTCAGCAGCGACCTGAGCTTCGACCTGGAACTGACCGCGCTGACCGGGGAACCGCCGGCCAAACCGGTCGTCAGCCTGGTCGCCGTCGTGCCGGAGACCACCGAGCCTTCGCCGGAAACCCGCGTGATTCCGGGCCGTTTCCGGATCAGCCGCACCGGGCCGG
This sequence comes from Verrucomicrobiota bacterium, assembly GCA_003695015.1. Classification (GTDB taxonomy): domain Bacteria; phylum Verrucomicrobiota; class Verrucomicrobiia; order Limisphaerales; family J093; genus J093. The sequence goes on from RFJD01000531.1 coordinate 932, forward strand.
TGGACCGGCCGCTCGGCGTGGTCTGCCGTTTTGCCGGTTCGGCGGAACCGGAACGGGATTACCGCCTCGATCCGCCGCCCGGCCCGCTCTCCATCTTCACGATTCCTGCCGGGCAAGAGAGTCTGGACATCTACGTCGGGGCGGTGGACGACCGGCTGGTGGAAGGCGACGAAAGCGTGGTGGCCGAACTGGACCGGCTGCCCCTGGGTGCGCCGGAACCGGTTCCCGGCAATCCGTACCTGATCGATCCGGATCATGCCCGGGCCGTGGTCGTCATCCACGACAACGACCAGCCTTCCGCAGCCGAGCTGGTGATCCATCACCCGCCCGAGGGGGCGGTGCTTCCGTTCGGCGAAGTGATCCCCGTTCACGTCACGGCGATCGATCCGAAGGGTTACATCGCGCGGGTCGAGGTGTACGCCGACGGCGATTTGGTGGGCGTTTCGCAGATCGAATTCGTCCGCGCGCCCGATCCCGGCACCCCCATCGAACACACCGTCGAGTGGAAGGACGCCGCGCCCGGCGAACACACCCTGGTGGCGCGGGCCGTGAATTCGGCCGGCCAGCCGGTCGAGTCCGAGCCGGTCCACGTCCTTGTGGAAGGCCCGCCCCGGCAGGTGGTCCTGGCGGTCGAGGCGCCGAACCACGAGACGGCCGAGCCGGGACCGCTGGTGGATCCCGCGCCCGCCGCGTTCGTCATCCGTCGGGTCGCCGGACCGGTGGACGTGGCGGTGCGGATCTTCTTCAAGCTGGACGGCTCGGCCCGCAACGGCGTGGATTACCGGGAAATCCCGCGCGAGCTGGAACTGCCCGCCGGCCATGAAGCCTTGGAGGTGCCGGTCGTGGCGCTGGCAGACAACGAACTCGAAGAGCCGGAGACGGTGGTCTTCCGGCTCCAGCCGCCGATTTGCCCGATGATCTATCCGCCACCCCCTTGGTGCTACCTCGTGGGTGAACCGGCCGTGGCGCGGATCGTCATCCACGACACCCCGCCCGCCAACCGGCCGCCGCGGGTCGGCATCCTGCACCCCCGCGACGGCGTGGTGGTGATGGTCGGCGACACGGTCGAGATCGTCGCCGGGGCGGAGGATCCGGATGGCGAGGTCACGCGTGTGGCGGTGTTGCTGGACGGTCGGGAACTGGCGGCTGCTGAAGGTCCGCGTGTCCGGGCCGAATGGACGCCGGACGCGGTGGGCGAACATGTGCTGGGCGCCGTGGCCACGGACGATGCCGGCGCCACCGGCGAGGCCCGGCCGGTGCGGGTGCTGGTGCGCGAGGCGGAGGAGTTCTCGTTCGTGCGCCGGGAGTTGCCGCCGGGTTATCTGCCGGGCCAGCAACTCCGGGTCCGTTTGCTGGCCCGTCCGCCCGGACACGGCCTGGCTTGGGCCGTCGAGGACCAGCCGCCCGCCGGTTGGGAAGTCTCCGACGTCACCGACGGCGGCCGGTACGATCCGGCGACCGGCCGGGTGAAGTTCGGGCCCTTCTTCGGGCATGGGCCGCGAACGCTGGCCTACGTGGTGCGGGCGCCGGCGGATGCCACCGGACCGCAGGAGTTCAGCGGCGAGGCTTCGGTGAACGGGCGGTCGTATCCCGTGAGTGGCGACCGCGTGATCGAGCCGGGCGACACCCGCCATCCGGCGGACCAACGCCCGCCCGAACTGGCCCTCACCATGGAGGAGGTGACCGCCTACGCCACCGCGTGGAAGACCGGCCAGGAATGGCCGGCCGGCCCGAACCCCATCCCGCTCTCCTACGTCACCCGGGCCGGGTATCTGTGGAAGCACGGCGAGGCCTATGCCTACGACCCGGCCGCCGGTCCGCCGCCGTTGTGCTGGGTGCCGGCTTCGGAAGAA
>RFJD01000532.1 GCA_003695015.1 Verrucomicrobiota bacterium
CACCCCGGCCGCCGCCCAGGCATCCAGGTTCGGCGTCCGGATCACCCGGTTGCCGTTGAAACCGACGTCGCCCCAGCCGAGGTCGTCGGCCATGACCAGCACGACGTTGGGCGGAGCGTCTGAACTTCCGGCCTCGCCCGGCCCGGCGGCCAGACTGCCGGCGACCAGCCACAGGCCCGCGAGGCAACAGGCGGAATGCAGCGTTTTCATGTGGCGGCTCCCAAAGCTTGAACGGTTTTCTCGAGGCTGGCCAGGTCGGACACGTTGAGCACTTCGACCGAACGGTCGATCCGCCGCATGAAGCCGGTCAAGACGGTTCCCGGCCCCAGCTCGATGAACCGGGTGAACCCTTCCGCCAGGAGGTACCGGATCGAGGCCTCCCACCGCACCGGCGAGGTCACTTGCTCGACCAGCCGGCGGTGGATGTCCGAAGGCGCGCCATGCGGGCGGGCGGTGACGTTCGAGATGACGGGCACCGAGGGGATGTTGATCGGCACGGCGCGGAGGGCGGCGTCCAGACCGGCTTGGGCCGGCGCCATCAGACGCGAGTGATAGGCGCCGGCCACGGCCAGCGGCACCGCCCGTTTGGCGCCCCGGGCCTTGGCCAGCTCGACCGCCTTGGCGATGCCTTCCTGCGTGCCGCTGATCACCAACTGCCCCGGGCAGTTGAGGTTGGCCAGCTCGACGCCGGCCTCGGCGCAGACCTGGCGGGTGGTTTCCTCGTCCAGCCCGATCACCGCGGCCATGCCGCCCTGGGTCGCTTCGCACGCCTCCTGCATGAGCCGGCCGCGTTCGCGAACCACCTTCAGGCCGTCGGCGAAGGAAAACACCCCGGCCGCCGCCAACGCGGTGAACTCGCCCAACGAAAGGCCCGCGGTGGCGTCGAACCGCAGCTCCGGCGCCGCCTCCTTCAACGCTTGGAAGGCCACCCAGCCCACGAGATAGATGCCCGGCTGGGCGTTGACCGTCTTGGTCAGTTCCTCCTCCGGCCCTTCGAAGCACACTTGCGACAGGGGCGCGCCCAGGACGCGGTCCGCTTCCTCGAACCATCGTCGGGCCGAGGGCAGGCGCTCCGCAAAATCGCGGCCCATGCCCACCACCTGCGCTCCCTGTCCGGCAAACAACAACGCGGTTTTGCTCATCGCGCCGCGATTGGAACACCAAAGGCCACGGAGCGGAAAGCCCGATTCGGCGGGCGCCGGGGTTGACTTCGGTCAAGGCGCCTCGCAGCGCCATGGGCCATGCTTCGGTCCCATGGAACGGACCATCGATGTCCCGTCAATCCCGCCGGCGGAACGGCACCAAACCATCATGGCCGCCTGGTCGGCCTTGGAACCGGAGGACACGCTGACGCTGATCAGCGATCACGATCCCCTGGCCCTCTACCTGCAGTTGGCCCACGATCACGCCGGCCGGTTTCACTGGGAGTACCTGGAACGCGGTCCCGCCCAATGGCGGGTGCGGCTGCGCAACGGCGATTTCCCGGATCCCGGCTTCAAACCGGACCTCAAGATGGCCGACGCCGACCAAGCCCCCGCCCCGGCGGAGGCGGCGGAAACCGTCGAACTGGATCTGCGCCCGCTGTTCGCCCGTGGCGAGGCGCCGTGTGAGTTGATCGAAACCACCGCCGCCCGGATCGCGGTGGGGCAAACGCTCCGGCTGCTGGCGCCGTTCGAACCGCGCCCCCTCTATGCCAAGCTGGGCATGCAGGGCTTCGAACACGAAACCCGCCTGCTGCCCGACGGCACCTGGGAACTGACCTTTCGCCGGATGCGGACGGGGCCGGCCGTGCCGTTGGGCGCCGGCTGCGGTCATTGAGTCCGGCACGCCCGGTCACCGGCCGGCGCGGCGCGGTTTTCACGCCTCGCCAAGCTCGCGCCATTCCGGAGCGAAGAACTCGCGATAGACCTCCCGGATGTGGGCCCGATAACGGGCCACCGCGGCCAGGAGGTCTTCCGCCGCGCCAAACCCACAGCGCACCGCCACGCGATACCGGGCGGCGGGATCGACCGGCAGCTCGGTTTCGCCCTCGTAACTCCATCGCCGAAGGATGGCTTCGATGCGCCGCAATCGGCGGTAGTTTTCGAGCAACTTGGCGGCCAGCTCCGGCGGCAGGGCGCCTTCGCGACCGGCCCGTTCGAGGGCCCGGCCGGTGTTGGGTTCCAGCCAGCCGCGCCCCAGGCAGATGGCTTGGGCGATGAACTCGGCGTCCACCAGACCACCGGCGCCGGTCTTGAAGGCCAACGGTTCGTGGCCCGGCTTGACGCGCTCCCGTTCGATCCGCTGCCGCATGCGGACCATCTCCAAGCGCCAATCCGGCTGCATCGCCTTCACGCGCCGGGGATCGGGTTCGCGAAAGTCGATGCAACGCTGCACCAGCTCCATGAAGCGCCGGCCCACCTCGGGATCGCCCGCCACCGGACGCGCCCGCGAGAGGGCCTGGATTTCCCACAACCAGGCCCGCCGGGTGTAGTAGCTCTCGCAGGCCGAAAGGGACGGCACCAGCAGGCCCTTCTCGCCGTCCGGGCGCAGGCGGAGATCCAATTCGAAGGCCACGCCGTGCTCGGTGCGGGCGGCAATCAGGTCCATCAACTCCGCCCCCACCCGCTGCAGGCCGGCCGGATCCGGGGCCTCGTCGGCGGCCACCAACAGCACGTCGAGGTCCGAACCGTAGTTGAGTTCGCCTCCGCCCAACTTGCCCAAGCCGATCACCGCCACTGGGAGGCCGGCGCCTCCGTGACGGTCGCCCAAGACCTCCATCGCGTAAGCCAGACACGCCTCCGCCAAGGCCGACAACTCGCTCATGTGCTGCTCGAAGTCGGCCAGCCCCAGAATGTCCCGGAGCCCGATGCGCATGAACTCGGCCCGGTGGTAACGCCGGAGCCAAGAGCGAGCATCGGGTTCGTCCCGGCCGAGCCGCAGTTCTTCCAGCGTTTGCGCGGCCGTTTTCGACCGGACCAGGTAGCCGCCGCGGGCCAAGGACTCCACCAGATCGGGTTCGCTCAAGGACAACTCGGCCAGGAACTCCGAGCGGTCGAACAACCAGAGCATCAACTCGAACAACCCGAGGTTGCTCCGCCACGTGTCCAGCAACCCCGCCCGGCTCCCGTAGGCCTGCATGTAATGCAGCAACCGCGCCAGCACGCGATCAGGATCGGACAGCCACTTCGCCTCCGGATCGCCGTCCGGCCCGGCCTGCCGGCGCAGCGCCTCCAGATCCTCCTGGCGGGGACAACGCTCGAGAAACTTCTCCAGCAACATCCGCGCCGCCTCCCGCGTGGCCGGCGTCACCAACCCATGCCCCGGCCCGTCGATCCATTCCTGCACCATCCGCCAAGCCCGCTCGGGATCGCGGAACCGCCGCTCCTGCAGGAGGGCCAGCCACTGTTCGCGGCCCTCCTCCAGCGGCGGCAGTTGGCCGGCTTCCTCCCCGGCCGGCGAAGGGAGCACGCGGTCGTAGATTTCGCGAACGCGTTGCTGGTGTCCGGCAAGGACGTCGCGAAAGGCGTCTTCGTCCGCAAACCCCATCAACCGCGCCAGCCGCCGGACCGCGTTCTCATCCTCCGGCAGGGTGTGGGTTTGCTTCTCCTCGGCCATCTGGAGGCGGTGTTCGAGGTTGCGATAGAACGTGTACGCCTCCGCCAACGCCCGCGCCTCCGGCTGCGACAACAGTCCGTAGCGGGTCAGCCTGTCCAAGGCCGGCAGGATCCGCGGCTCGGCGATGAAGGGGGTTCGACCCGCGTGCAGCAACTGCAGGCTCTGGACCACGAACTCGACCTCCCGGATGCCGCCGCGGCCGAGCTTGATGTTGCGGTGCAGGGCCTCGGAACGGACGATCTCGGTCTCCAACCGGAGTTTCATCCGCGAGATGTCCTGCAGGCAGGCGGGGTTGACGTGGCGCGGATACCGGAACGGCTGGATCAGCTCGAGGAACTCCCCCGCCAAGTTCGTATCGCCCGCCACGCCGCGCGCCCGCATCAGCATCAACCGCTCCCACACCTGGGCCTGTTGCGCATAATAGGTCTCGCAACTGTCCAACGAACGCGCCAGCGGCCCCGCATCGCCCTCCGGCCGCAACCGCAGGTCCACCCGGTAAAGCTGCCCCTCCGCCGTCGCCCGGCCCACCTCCTCGGCGATCATCCCGGCCAGCCGGCGGAAGAATTCGTGGCTTGGCGGACGCCGCCCCGCTTCGGCGCCCGGCTCCGGCGGTTCCCGGAAAACCCAACCCTCCTCCTCGTAGAGGAACATCAGGTCCACGTCCGAGCTGTAGTTCAGCTCGCGTCCGCCCAGCTTGCCCAGGCCGATCACACTGAAGGCCGTCCGCTGCCACTCCCCATCGGCCCCTTGGTGCCATGGCTCACCCAACCGCCCGACCAACCGCCGCCAGCAAATCTGGTAAACAGCCTCGAGGCAGACGTCCGCCAGATCGGACAATTCCTCGGTGATGGCCGGCAACCCGGCCAGACCGGCCAGGTCGCGCGCCGCAATCCGGGTGCTTTCCCGGGCCCGGAAACTGCGGAGCCAGTTCAACGCCCCGGTGTAATCGCCCTGTTCGATCCGCGGCCCCAACGCGGCCTCCACCTCGCGCCGCAAGACCGCCCGTCTCCGCGGCCGCTTCATTCCCTCGACGTCCAGCAAGACCTCGAGCCACTCCGGGCGCCGCCGGAGCCGTTCGGCGGCGATCCGCGATCCGCTCAACAAAGCCGCCAGAATCCGGGCCTGCTCCGGATCGGCCCCCGCCAATCTTCCGTCGGCATCCGCTTCCTCGACCATGGCCAAGTGCCGCTCCGCCCACTCCGGCCACGGCGCGTTCGCCAATGCCTGTTGCCAAACCTCGCTGCGCACGGGCTCTTGACTACGGCACCGGACCGGACGCCGCGACTGAAAACCGCCGGGGCCGGCTCAGTGGCCGGGCGGTTGGGGATCGGCGGGCCTGGCCCGAAACAACACCGCCACGTGGCCCACCTGCTGGATCAGGTGGCTGCCGGTCCGCGCCGCCATCTCCGCCGCCAGTTGCTTCCGCCGTTCCCGCTCCTTGAAATGCTCGAACCGCACCTTCACCAACTCGTGCTGCGCCAGAGCCTCGTCCAACGCAGCCAACAACTCCGGGCTCAGGCCCGCCTTGCCCACCTTCAACACCGGCTCGAGCAACTGGGCCCGGCCCTTCAAACGCCGCAGCCACGCCCCCCGCGGAGGCGAGCCGGACTCGGGTGCATGGGAATTCGTGTCGTTCATGTCGGATTCGCTGCCGATGCTTCAACGGCCGGTTGCCTCCGGCCGGCCGCCAGCCTCCGTCCCCCACGGCCCCCACGCAAGAATCTCCTCACCGTCGCACTCCCAATGCTGCAGCGACGGCGGCCGTTCCTTCCGCAGGAACCGGTAAACCTCCGGCAACCGCCGCCGCATGACCCATCCCTCGAACAATCGCCCGTCCGCCCGGCACCCCAGGATGCGCGCATGCGGCTTGGCGATCCGCGGCCGGCCGATCATCCGCACCGTCCCCTCCGGCAATGGCGGCGCCGGCCGGCGGTCCAACACCAGAAAACTCACCGGCAGACTGCGCAGATCGATCTCCATCTCGTGGGCGAATCGTCCCCAGTCCGGATCGTGGAAAACGAAACCCGGCACCGGCGCAAAGTGATGGCACCAATGGGGCTCGTTCTCCGGCTCGAGGATCCCGCACCGCTCCCGGTGAGGGCACGGCGCCACGGGGTGCAACTCCCCGCGCAACCGTTCCCGAATGGCGATCAGCGACAGGCTCGACGGATAATCGCCCGGCTCGACCCACAACACGCAGGTGGCCCGGCGACACAGCTCCAGCAACTGCGCCACCGTCTCCTGGCTCAGCTCGGAGAGCACATGGCTGATGAGCAGCACATCCACCCGTTCGGGCAGGCCCGCCGCCACCTCCATCCCCGGATGCTTCTCGCGGGCCCGCCGCAGGGCGTACTCGACCGCCACCGGCGAGCAGTCCACACAGTGCAGCCGTTGGACCCGCTCCAAGCCGAACGCGCCCACATACGCCCGACCCGCAATGCCGCTGCCGCATCCCCAATCCACCACCACCCCGGCCGGCGGCGTCCAACCCAACCGCCGCAGCTCCCCCAGGACGAAGTCCCATTTCCAGCCGATCCGCTGGGCAAAGGTCAGGTCGTAGCTGCGAACGTCGGTCTCGTCCCGCCAATACGGCACCTGGGCCGCGGGTCCCTCGATGAAGAGCCGTCGCAGCCGGATCAATGCCTGCCAATCCACCGACTCCATGGCCCCGAATCCTGCCGCCTCCGGCCGGCATCGCGAGCCTGAAAACGGCTGGAATTCGGGGAATCGACCGGAGCGCCGCCTCCGGCAATCCGGGTCGAGCCGGTTGACAGCCGGCTGTCTGTGGCCGATAAGAGACCCCCATGGAACGCACAGCCCGCCTTCTTTCGTTGGTCGCCACCGCCCTCGGTGTGGCGGCGATCTCCCTCAACGCGGTGGATGAGACCCTGCCGCCGCTGAAAACCATCCTGGACCGCTACGTCGAGGCTTCCGGCGGCCGTCAGGCCCTCGAGAGCCTCAAGAGCCTGACCCTCAAAGGCGAGGTGTCCTCCCCCATGTTCGGCGCCGCCAAATGGCAGTTGATGGCCAAGGCGCCCAACAAGCGGGTCATGATCACCACCATGGAGGGCATGGGCGACATGAAGGAAGGCTTCGATGGCAAGGTCGCATGGAGCAGCAGTCCCTTCACCGGCGTGGTGGTCAAGGAAGGGGCCGAAGCCGAAAAAGCCGCCCGCGAAGCCGATTTCTACCGCGACCTGCACATGGAAAAAGCCTATCCCGGACTGCACCTGGTCGGGACCGACAAGGTCGGCGACGAACCGGTGTGGGTGGCGGAAGCGAAGCCCGTGGCCGGCACGATCGAGCGGTTCTTCTTCAGCCAGAAATCCGGCCACATCATCCAGCATGAGTCCGCTCCGGCCGACGGCTCCGAAGGCGGGCGCACGGTGGCCCGGTTCTCCGATTTCCGGACGGTGGGCAAACAGGTCGTGCCGCACCAGATCGATCTTCAGATCACCACCCCGGACGGCAACAGCTTCACGATCCAGATCAAGATCACCGAAGTGAAGCACAACGTGCCGTTGGACGATTCCCTGTTCGCCAAGCCGGCCGCCTAGGCGCGCCCTTCCCGACGGCTGCAGCCGGCCGACCGCAACCGGTGAGGCGCCGGCCACGCCGCACCTACAGCATGGGGAAATTGACGGTGGTCACGAGGTTCGCCTCGGCCGTGCTGCCCGGCGGCGTCTCATAGACCTCGAAAGGCAGCAACACGCGGTTGTGGCGGAACACCCGATGACGCTGCCGCAGCGAAGCCGCCGCCCAAGCGTTCCCGAGGTGCCGGTAAGCCCCGATGTGGCGGACCGTGTAAACGTCGCACTTCGGCAGGAAACCGGATTCCAAGTCCGACGGCAGGTTGGTGGCCAGACCGCTGAGGGGAATCCCCAGCGTGAAAACGCACCGCCGCCGGCGCACATCCATCCGGTGCACAAGGCTGAACGGCGGCCCGTTGGGGTCGGCATCCGCCTCCTGCAGCCACCTCTCGATCCGGCCCATCGCCTGGCGCATCGCCTGGCCGAATTC
>RFJD01000533.1 GCA_003695015.1 Verrucomicrobiota bacterium
GCGCTTTTAATCCCGTGCGATAATGCAGAACCAAGTAACGGTGACGGTCTTCCGGACGCTCGGCCGTGGTGACGGCATCGATGTCCGGCAGGGCTTCCCGGACATGGTTGATCCAATCCCGGAACCGTCCGGGATCGGACTTTTCAAGCCGCGCGATGACGTAGGGAAGATTCGAACCATCGGGCAAGTATCCGCTCTGTCTGGTCGGGGGCGCCGGCATGCGCATCGCCTTGCTGTCGAGAGTCACCCGTCGAACTCCGTGGAGAAGAATCTCGCGCAACCTTGTGGAAGCCGGAAAACGCCCGGGATCCTCTGGCAGACTTGCCAGGGCCCCCCTCTGAGGAGACACGGCAAAAGGAGTGGTCCATTGGCCCGTCTCCGCTCGAAAGTACACTTGGTTCCCGGCGTGACTTCGCCATAGCACTCTCTTCCACCCCGCCGGCGTTCGACTCCCGGGCGGCATCACCACGGGGACAAACGGCACGGATGCCCCCCCGGTCTTGACGAGTTGTTGCGCGTGCTGGACCAGCCTCTCGCTGTCCACCATTCCCTTCTTCGCTTCCAGAGGGGAAACAGCCGATCCCGAAATCAACCAGAGGTTCTCCGTGGCGATTCGTGGCGAGTCCCCAACCTCGATCCGAACTTCGTATCGAACCTTGCAAGCCTCATCCTTCGGCTGGCTGCGACATCCGGGTGGAACCCCCATCTCAACAGCCAATTCGAATGCCTCGCCACTGCGTTGCCATGTCAGGTGCTTGGGATCGGGCGCGCGATGCGGAATCTCCAGCCGGGCATCCCCGCGGACAGCCGTGTCCAAGTCCGTCTTCAGAAGGTCACTCAAGAAGCCGATGACATCGAGAAACGTCGATTTCCCGCTGGCATTCGGTCCCACCAGCAACTGGAAGGGTCGGAGCTTTCGGCCAACATATCGCAGGCACCGATAGCCCAAGGCCTCAACAAAACTGATGCCGACGGATTCCTCTGTGGTTTGCCCAGACTTCATGATCCGCAGATGTCACTGGCTGCCACTGTCCCGCCTGTCTGAAAGTGTTTCAGTTTCATGGAAAGTTCGTGAGGGAGAACATGGCGACTCGCAACTGGAAGCGTCCCGACGTTGACGACGCGTTCAGCCTTTGACGGCTGGTGCCGGCGGAGGGGGTCGAACCCACACGGCCTTGCGGCCACCAGATTTTGAGTCTGGCGCGTCTGCCAATTCCGCCACGCCGGCAACCGGTCCTACCTAAGCCGGTTTCGCCGCCGCTGGCAAGCGATCAGTGCGACTTCGTGGCCGCTGCCTCCGGGCGGCCGGCGCCCGCCTTGCCGCTCTTCCCTGCGGCCCGCCCCCCGACAACGCGGGGGCCGGCCCGGCTCAGCCCCGCCAGCGCATCAGCCTCAGGGCGTTGCCCACGACCATCAGGTCGCTCAAGCCCATCGCCGCGGCGCACACCAACGGGCTCAGGAACCCGAGCGCCGCCAGCGGCACCGCGGCCGCGTTGTAGAAGAAAGCCCAGAAGAGGTTCTGGTGGATCGTGCGCAGGGCCGCCCGGGCCAACCGCAACGCCCGCGGCACGGCCTCGAGGTCCGAACGCAGCAGGATCAGATCGGCCGCCTCGCGGGCGACGTCGGAGGCCCGGCTCACGGCCACGCCGAGGTCGGCCTGTTCGAGAGCGGGGGCGTCGTTGATCCCGTCTCCCACGAAGGCCACCCGCAATCCGCGCTCCTGGAGTTGGCGGACGATGTCGGCCTTGGCCTCGGGGCGCACCTCGGCGAACACCGCCTCCGGCGGCAGCCCCACCTGCTGGGCGATGGCGGCGGCGGTGAGCCGGTTGTCGCCGGTGACCAGGAACAACTGGTGACCAGCCCGGCGGAGTTCCTCGATGACGGCGTTGGCGGCGGATTTGATGGGATCGGTCAGGGCGATCCAACCCAGGGGCTGTTCGTCCCGGGCAAGGGCCAGAACCGTCGCGCCCCGGGCCTGCCATTCGCGGGCGAACGCGTCGCCGTCGGACAACTTCACGCCGGTCTCGGCAAGCCAGCGCAGCGAGCCCAGGCGCAACCGCCGTCCGCCCAGCACGGCTTCCACGCCGGCGCCCCGGATCTCCTCCCAGTGTTCGAAGGCCGGGGGCGCGGCGTCCGTGGAGCGGCTGCCGGCAATGGCGCGACTGAGCGGATGGTTGGAAGGGGCGGCCACGGCGACGGCCAGTTCCTGAAGTTCGTCCGGGGAAACCCCGGCGGCCGGTTGCCAGGCGGCCACGGCCATTTCGCCAGCGGTGAGGGTGCCGGTCTTGTCGAACACGACCGCGTTGATGCGGCCGCTTTTTTCCAAGGCGGCGCCGTCGCGGATGAGGATGCCGTGGCGGGCGGCGACGTTGGCGGCGGCCATGATGGCGGCCGGCGTGGCCAACCCCATCGCGCAGGGGCAAGCCACGATCAGCACGGCCACGGCGTGAAGGATCGCGGCGGCGACGGGTGAGTCCGGCAGGGTCACCGGCCAAAGCCAACGTCCCACGGCGTGCGCCACGGCCGAGGCGCTGTCGAAATCCAGCGCCCACCAGGCC
>RFJD01000534.1 GCA_003695015.1 Verrucomicrobiota bacterium
CGGCGGAGGGCCTCCGGGAAGTTGGGCACGTCCACGTTGACCTCACGCTGCGTGACGACGGCGTTCTTGTGCTTGTGGTAGTACTCGATGGGGTCCTCGATGGTGATGATGTGGGCGTCGTCCCGTTCCTCGTTGATGATGTTGATCATCGAGGCCAGCGTCGTGGATTTGCCCGAACCGGTCGGCCCGGTCACCAGAATCAGACCGCGCGGCTTGTAGAGGAGTTCCCGGACCGAAGGCGGCAGGCCGATCTCCTCCAACGTCATCATCTTGTTGGGAATCTGGCGGGCCACGATGGCGAAGTTGCCGCGCTCCTTGAAAACCGAGACGCGGAACCGCGCCAGATCGCCAAAGGCGAAACCAAAGTCGGCGCCGCCGCGCTCGCGCACCTGCTGGATGTTGTCCTCGGAGGTGATGCTGCGCATCAGCTCCTCGGTGTCCTCGGCGGTGAGAGGCGGCCCTTCGACCTTGTGCAGGATGCCGTGGAGACGGATGACGGGCGGGATGCCCACGCGCAAATGCAGGTCGGCGGCCCCTTCCTGGACCACCAACTGCAACAGATCGGACATCGAGTAGGACATGGGGCGATTCGATCAAACAGGCTGGCCGCCCGCCTTGGGCGGAGCGGCATCGGTTCGAAAAGTTCGAGGGTTCGGGCTCATGCAACCGATCACGACTCGTCCATCGCGGTGATTTCGATCACCTCCCGCGGGGTGGTCAGGCCGGCCACCGCCTTGCGGGCGCCGTCCTCCCGCAGGGTGCGCATGCCCATTTCCCGGGCGCGCGCACGCAGGACCGAGGAGGGGACCTTTTCGTAGATGAGTTTCCGGACGTCGTCGTCCACGACGAAGATCTCGAAGATGCCCATGCGGCCCCGGTACCCGGTGCGGTTGCATTCGCTGCAGCCGCGGCCCTTGCGGAAGTTGGCCTCGCCGAGGTTGGCGGGGTCCAACCCCAGGGCACGCAGCTCGGATTCCGAGGGCGTAAAGGGCTCGGCGCAACGCTTGCAGACCTTGCGCACCAACCGCTGGGCCATGAGGCCCCGGGTGGCCGACGCCACCAGGAAGGGTTTGACCCCGATGTCGATCAGCCGGGTGACCGCGCTGGGGGCGTCGTTGGTGTGCAGGGTCGAAAACACCAAGTGGCCGGTGAGCGAGGCGTTGATGGCGATCGAGGCGGTCTCCAGATCGCGAATCTCGCCGATCATGATGATGTTGGGCGCCTGGCGCAGCATGGCGCGCAGCGCCGCGGCAAACGTCAGCCCCACCGCCTCGTTGACGTGGACCTGGTTGATGCCGGACATGACGTACTCGACCGGGTCCTCCACGGTGATGATCTTGCGGTCCGGCCGGTTGATGTAATTCAACACCGCGTAAAGCGTGGTGGTCTTGCCCGAGCCGGTGGGACCGGTGACCAACAGGATGCCGTCCGGAAGGCCGATCAACCGCTCGAACGTCTGCTGGTCGTCGGCGAAAAAGCCCAGTTCCGGCAACCCCAGCTTCAAGCCCTCCTTGTCCAGGATGCGCATGACGATGCTTTCCCCGTGGGTGGTGGGGATGCAGGAGACGCGCAGGTCGATCAACTTGCCGCCCACCTCGGTCTGGATGCGTCCGTCCTGCGGAATCCGTTTCTCCGCAATGGACATGTTGGACATGATCTTGAGGCGGCTGATGATGGAGGGTTGGAGCCGCTTGGGCGGGCTGTTGACCTCGTGCAGGACGCCGTCGATGCGGTAGCGGATCCGGAACTTGTTGGACAACGGCTCCAGATGAATGTCCGAGGCCCGCATCTTGAAGGCCTCGACGATGATGGTGTTGACCAACTTGATGATCGGCGCGTCCGCCTCGACGGTCGAGCCGTCGTCGGTCTGGACGGCCTGAATCGTGCCGATGTCCACCTCGCCCTCGGTGATGTCCTGGATCATCTTGCTCACCGAGTCCTCCCGGGCGCCGTAATAGCGGGCGATGGCGGCCTCGATGTCCTCCGGGGTGGCGACCGCGGGGATGACCGAGGTGCCCAAGGCGGCCTGCAACCCGTCGAGGGTGTCGATGTCGGAGGGGTCGGTCATGGCCACCACCACGGCGTCGCCCTCCTTGCGAACCGGCACGACATTGAAGCGTTTGGCCACGTGGCGCGGCACGGCGGCCAGCACCTCGTCGGTCAACTGCATGTCGTCCAGATCGACGAACTCGGCGCCGAAATGGGCGGCCTTGGCCTGGGCCACCACTGCCGGCGTGATGACCCCTTGAGCCACGAGGGTGTCCACCACCCCTTCGCCGCTGGCCTCCGCCTCCTGGCGGATGGGGGCGAGCTGGTCCTCGGTCACCCAGCCCATCTCCAGCAGGCTGTCGATCAAATAGTCGTCTCTTGCCGCCACTGTTGCCTTTCCAAAAAGCCGCGCGCCGGCGTCGCCACCGGCGAAAACACCGCGGGGCGACCTGTATCTGCCAAATCGGCCCGCTTGTCAACGCACAGTCCCGGGCCTCCCCGCTTCCCTCCGGCCGTTCCGGCCCCTGCCACACCCCTCTCCACCATGATTGAGAGCAAACCCCGTGCCAGAAAACCGCCCTCCCGAGCTCCTGCTCACCATGGCCGCAGTGGCCGGGAATCCAACGCAAAGACCTGTCCGGAAACATCCTCCATCGCCGCGATGGCCACGATCTGCCGCGCCACCGCTTCCAGCCGGCCGGTGCGCCCCAGCACATTGGCCGCCCGCCATCGCGCCCACGCCGCCTCGTCCAAACCGCGGGTCATCCCCGTGGCCAGCGCGCCGGGCAAAACGGCGTTGACCCGGATCCCGTGCGGCCCCAACTCCCGCGCCAGAGCCAGCGTCAACCCGATCAACCCCGCCTTGGACGCGGCGTAATTCGCCTGGCCTGCCGCCCCCGCCAACCCCACATGGCTGGCCACCTGCAGCAGGCAACCGCCCCCTTGCCGGCCCATCAACCGGCCCGCCTCCCGCGCGCACCGCCAAGCCCCCGTCAGGTTCACCCCGATCACCGCGTCCCAATCCTCCGGTCGCATCGACCAAACCGGACCGTCCCGCGTCACGCCGGCGTTGTTGACCAGCACATCCACCCCGCCCCACCGCCGCTCCACTTCGGCAAAAGCCGCCGCCACACCTGCCGCCGAGGTCACGTCCAGCGGCAACGCCCACACCCCTCCGGGCCATCCCTCCAGCGAGCGCCGGTGCCATCCGGCCGCCACCCGATGCCCCGCCGCCGCAAAGGCCCGCACCAGCGCCATCCCCAACCCGCCGGCCGCGCCCGTCACCACCACCCGCCACGGTTCGGACGTCCCGCTCATGCGACCGCCCCCCGGTTTGCTCCGGCCACCCACCGACCGCCAACCGCCACCGCCACCGGCCGCAAGGCGCCTTCGGTCCAAGCCGCCAAGGTGTCCCGCGCCGTCCCGAGCGCCGGAATCAGGACGAAATCCGCCCACGCCCCGGCACGCAATTGGCCGACCGCCCCTTCCAACCCCATGGCGCGGGCGGGAACGGTGGTCACCATGGCCAGACGCTCCTCGGGCACAAGGTGCGGATGCCGCCGCCGCAGCCAGGCCAGTTCGACCAACAGGTCCAGCGGCGGAACACCCTCTTCCAACGGCACCGTGGCGGCGCTGTCCGTGCCGATGCACACCGGCACGCCCGCGGCCCGCAACGTTTCCCATGGAAACGGCTCATGCCCGAAAAACGCGTGGCTCCGCGGGCAATGCACCACCGTCGCCCCATGGCGAGCCAGCTTCTCGGCATCGCCGTCTGCAAGGTAATTCCCGTGTACCACCAGGCAGCGCGGCCCCAGCAACCCCGCCCGCTCCACCGCTGCCACCGGGCTCGATCCGTCCAAATCCGACATCACGCGCCCCCGTGCCGCCAGCCACTCCTTCAGCGGGCCGCGTCCATGCCGGAACATCTCGAACTCCTCCCGCGACTCGGCCACGTGAATGGCCACCGGCCAGCCGCGGGCTCGCACCTCCTGCGCGCAGGCCCGCAACAAAGCCGGGGTGGTCGAGTAAGGCGCATGCGGCGAAAGCCCGGGCCGCCATCGGTCGCCGGCCACACCCGCCGCGGAGGCCAACAACTCCCGCCAAGGCGCCAGGGGATCCTCCCCCGACTGCAACTGGATCAGCTCGAAGTAAGAAACCGTTCGCAAAGGGGTGTGCGGCCGGACTTGGGGCAGCAATTCCGGCCACGCCTCGATGTCCCCCACCGTGGTCACCCCGCCGCGGGCCAGCATCCGGGCGCCCTCCAGCCAATCCCGGGCCCGCTCCGAGGCCGGACGGGCAGCCTTGGCGGCTTGGATGGCCTCGATCCATGCCACGAAGTTTGACGGAGGCGGCACGCATCCGGCCAATCCGCTGTAATCCAAATGGACATGCGCATTGACCAGCCCGGGAACGATCGCCAGCTCACCCCAATCCCAGCCCGAACCGGAATGCCCGGATTTGAAATCAGCAAAGCGGCCGACGAAGGAGATGCGCCCGCCGGCCCACGCCATGACCCCATCCTCGATCGGCGGCGAGCCGACCGACAGGATGTACCGGGCGCGGCCCCAACGGATGGAACCGGCGTCCCGATCCTCCTCAGATCCGGAGTTCACAGCAGCATTCACCCGGCCGATGCCCCGGGTGTGATTGGATGGTTGTCGCCACCCGCGCCAGCCACGGCACCCCGCACCGGGGTGGGGGTTTGCCCCTCACCGCCCGGGTCGGAAACCGCCGGGGCCTGCCGCGGGCAGGGTTGGGCAGCAAGCGTCAGACGCCGTTGTCCTTGCGGGCCTCCTTGGCCCGGGCGGCCTCCTGGTGCCTGGCCTTCTTCAGGCCGTGAAGCTTGCGCACCTGTTGCTCGAGCTTCTTGAAGGCCAAGTCCACCGCCTTCAGCGGATCCTCCTCGACATCCTCGGCAAACAGGTCGGGCCCCCGCACCACCAACCGCACCGCACAGCGGAACTGCCGCTCCGGAGCCTGCGTCCGGTCATGCTCGAGAGTGACGCGGGTCTCCAACGCACGGCCGTTCAAGTGCTCCAGCTTCTCGATGCGGTGTTGGATGCGCTCCTCGATGGCCGGGTTGCTCGACATGTTGTGCGTGCTGAGGATGAACTTCATGGCCCCAAGATGCGGGCATCCGGCTGGAAAATCCAGTCCGAGGTTGCGAAAACGCGGGCCGCGGTTCGGACCCGGTTGACGCCGCGAACCG
>RFJD01000014.1 GCA_003695015.1 Verrucomicrobiota bacterium
CGTGAACACCTCCAGACACCGGGCGGTCGCCGCCCTAGTGTAGGCCAGCAGAGTCCCGGCGGTCACGCCCGCCACCAAACCCGGCACCCGCCGGCCCACCCGCTCGTTGGCGCCGGCAATGCCCCCGCCTTGGACGCCCCCGCGGTAGATGTGGTCCCAGATGGCCGGCGTCACCCGGATGCCGCGTTCGTGGGCCAGATCGATCAGGCGTTGGAAGGCTTGGCGATTCGCCTCCTGCTCGGCGGCGTCCAACCCCACCATTTCGACCTCCGGAAACCCGGGCACGTCGAAAAAGAACGGATACGGCGGCGCCATGAACCCGCCGTTCTCGTAACCGAAGATCACCACGAAGCTGTTGATCCGGCTCCGGGCCAACAGATCGAAGTACCGCCGCCAGTGGTCCTCGTCGTGGAGGCGCCGTTCGAACCAGCCCCGGTGCATCGTGTACATCGACACCGCCCGCTCCTCCAGAAAGGGCGCCTCCACCGTCTCCGGCAGGTCCGCCAGGGCCGATTCCCAGTCCGCCCCCGCGGCCCGCACGGCATCGGCCACCTCGAGTGCCGCGTACATCAACCCCACACCGTCGCGCCCCGCCAAGACAAGCATCGGCCCGCCTTCCGCGACAACCCGCCGGATGGCCAGGGACTCGGGCGACTGCGGAAGCCCTTCGATGGCCCCCGCCAGCGCCGGAGCACGGAACCAGAGACCATCCGCCAAACCGGCCACCACCGCCGGCTTGCCGGCAGGAATCCGACCCAGATCGGCGACCGGCCGGACCACCGCCCCGGCCTCCGTCAACGCAGCCGTCATCGCCGCCAACCCATGGCGGGCCGGCGCCGGCAACCCCGACGGAATGGCCAGGATCACCTCGGCGGCATGTCCCCAAGGCAGCCACAGCAGCCCAATCACCGCCCAGACTCCGGGCAAGGAGACCTTTGAAGCTCGGATCATGCCTCCAGCCCATCATCCAACCTTTTGGCTGTCAACCACTAAGACAGCGCAACCCACCCCCCACGGCCACATCGGCAGGAGTACCCCCCCGTGGGAAGAAACCGACTGGGACGGCAGAGCGGCTACTGAAAGCCGCGCAAATCTTAAGTTTTCCGAATACGCTTGACTTGCATGAGAAGATTGCCTACCAGCAGCACCGGCCGCCCGGGAGTGCCGGGCCGGCCGGTCGCCGTTTTGTTGCCCCTCCGGGGACGTCAACCGTGAAATCGAACACTATGAGAAGACGCACATTCCGCATCCTGCAGTATCTGCCTTGGGTGGCGATGGGTCTGCTGGCCGTTCCGGGTTGGGCCAGCGAAGCCGACATCAAGATTCCCGACCTGAGCCAGGTCCGTTTCGACGGCTTGGGCGGGGTCGGTGGCGTGACCCTGATGTACCTGGGGATCGTCATCTGCGCCATTGGCGCGGTCTTCGGCCTCATCCAGTACAAGCAAACCAAGGCCCTGCCGGTCCATCAGACCATGGCGAAGGTTTCCCACACGATCTGGGAGACCTGCAAAACCTATCTCATCACCCAGGGCAAGTTCCTGGCAATCCTCTGGGCCCTGATCGCCGCCTGCATGCTCTACTACTTCATGGGCCTGCAGCATGAGAGCTTCGGCAAGGTGCTCATCATCCTGATCTGCTCGGTGCTCGGCATCCTCGGCTCCTACGGGGTCGCTTGGTTCGGCATCCGGATCAACACCACCTCCAACTCCCGCGCCGCTTTCTCCGCCCTGCGCGGCAATCCGCTGGCCACCCTCGGCATCCCGCTGCGCTCGGGCATGAGCATCGGCCTGCTGCTGGTGGCGGTGGAGTTGTTCTTCATGATCTGCATCCTGGTCTTCCTGGGCGACCTGGCCGGCCCCTGCTTCATCGGCTTCGCCATCGGCGAATCCCTCGGCGCCAGCGTGCTGCGCATCTGCGGCGGCATCTTCACCAAGATCGCCGACATCGGGTCGGACCTGATGAAGATCGTCTTCAAGCTGCCGGAGGACGACCCGAAGAACCCGGGCGTGATCGCCGATTGCACCGGCGACAACGCGGGCGACTCGGTCGGGCCGACGGCCGACGGTTTCGAGACCTACGGCGTGACGGGCGTGGCGCTGATCGCGTTCCTGGCCCTGGCTCTGGCGGCCAGCCCCGCCATCTGCGCCAAGCTGATCATCTGGCTGTTCGTCATGCGGGCGCTGATGATCGTGACCTCGCTGGTCAGCTACTTCGCCAACGAGGCCTTCAGCAAGGCCAAGTACGGCCACCTGAAGGACTTCGACTTCGAGGCGCCCCTGACCCACCTGGTGTGGATCACCTCGGCGGTCTCGATCCTGCTGACCTTCCTCGCCAGCAAGCTGTTGCTGGGCGACTTCGCCATGGACGGCAAACAGCTCGGCTCCCTCTGGTGGGTGCTCTCGGCGATCATCAGTTGCGGCACCGTGGCCGGTGCGTTGATCCCCGAGTTCACCAAGATCTTCACCAGCACCAGCTCGCGGCACGTGCAGGAGGTCACCACCGCCTCCAAACACGGCGGTCCCTCGCTGAACATCCTCTCCGGCTTCGTGGCCGGCAATTTCTCCGCCTTCTGGATGGGCTTGGTCATCCTGTTCCTGATGTTCATCGCCTACCTCTGCTCGCAGCACGCCGACCTGCTGGCGATCATGCCGGCCAAGTTCGACTTCGCCGCGCCGATCTTCGCCTTCGGTCTGGTGGCCTTCGGGTTCCTGGGCATGGGGCCGGTGACCATCGCGGTGGACAGCTATGGTCCGGTGACGGACAACGCCCAGTCGGTCTATGAGCTGAGCCGCATCGAGGCCCAGGAGGGCATCAAGGAGGACATCAAGAAGAACTTCGGGTTCGACCCGAACTTCGAGGACGCCAAGTACCAGTTGGAGAAGGGCGACGGGGCCGGCAACACCTTCAAGGCAACGGCCAAGCCGGTGTTGATCGGCACCGCCGTGGTGGGCGCCACCACGATGGTCTTCGGCATCATCATCCTGCTGGAGAACCTGTTCGGAAACGTGGTCGCGTCGCTCAGCCTCGTGCAGCCGGAGGTGATCCTCGGCCTGTTGATGGGCGGCGCGGTCATCTACTGGTTCACCGGCGCCTCGACCCAGGCGGTCGTCACCGGCGCCTACCGGGCGGTCGTGTACATCAAGCAGCACCTGAAGCTGGACGCCGCCACCGCTTCGGAGAAGGACAGCAAGGAGGTCGTGCGCATCTGCACCGTCTATGCCCAGCGCGGCATGTGGAACATCTTCATCGTGATCTTCTGCATGGCGCTGTCGCTGGCCTTCTTCAACCCGTACTTCTTCATTGGCTACCTGATTGCCATCGCCTTCTTCGGCCTGTTCCAAGCGATCTTCATGGCCAACGCCGGCGGCGCCTGGGACAACGCCAAGAAGATCGTCGAGGTGGACATGCGCGAGAAGGGCACCGAACTGCACGCCGCGACGGTCGTGGGCGACACGGTGGGCGATCCGTTCAAGGACACCTCCTCGGTGGCGCTCAATCCGGTGATCAAGTTCACCACCCTGTTCGGCCTGCTGGCGGTGGAGATCGCCGTCCACATGCAGAGCCAGGGCGCCAAGACCGCCATCGGCCTCATCTTCCTGGCCGCGGCGCTGGTGTTCGTCTATCGCTCCTTCTACGCCATGCGGATCCCGCAGGAGTAGGAGGATCCCAACGAACCACCCTCCATGCGGGCCCCGGAGTCTGGCTCCGGGGCCTCTTCGTTGTCGGGTCGGAGCATGCACCCGGCCGCCATTTGGTCTCGAATTCCGTCCAAACCGGCCGCATGCTCCGGCCATGCCGACACAGCCACTGCAGGCAAAACCCGGGTTTGCCCGGAACGGCCGCCGCGCTGGCCGCGTGCTTGGGTGCATCGCCGGCCTCCTCCTGCAACCCGGTCTCCTCTCCGCTCCACCCGCCAACGGTGCCGCCGAACGGCCCAACATTATCATCGTGCTCGTCGATGACATGGGGTTTTCGGACATCGGCTGTTACGGGAGCGAAATCCCGACCCCGAATCTGGACGCCTTGGCCGCTGGCGGAGTCCGGTTCGCGCAGTTCTACAACACCGGGCGTTGCTGCCCCACCCGCGCCTCCCTGCTCACCGGGCTGTACCCCCACCAAGCGGGCGTTGGCTGGATGACGGCCGACCAAGGCGCCCCAGGCTACCGCGGCCATCTGAACGAACGATGCGTGACGATCGCCGAGGTGCTCCGCCAGGCGGGCTATTTCACCGCCATGACCGGCAAGTGGCACGTGGGCTTCGGGCACGGGGTGACCCCGTGGAACCGGGGCTTCGACCGCAGCCTCAACCTCCCCGCCGGCGGTCTTCACTTTTCGAACCAGACCGGCCCCAAGGGCAAAACCAAGCTTTATCTCAACGGCCGGGAGGTCCGCCGTGACGACCCGCGGTTCAATCCTCCCTGGTACGGGACCGACCTGTGGACCGACTGGGGCATCCGCTTCATCGACGAGGCGCGGGCCGCCGGCAAACCGTTCTTTCTCTACATCGCCCATTGCGCGCCCCACTTCCCTTTGATGGCGCCGGCGGAGACGATCGCCAAGTATCGCGGGCGGTACATGACGGGCTGGGACCGGCTGCGGCGGGAGCGTTACCACCGCCAGATCCGGCTGGGCCTCATCGATCCGGCCTGGCCGCTCACTCCCCGGCCGCCGGAGGTCCCCGCCTGGGCCTCGCTCCCCGAGGCCGAACAACGGCGCTACGACCACATGATGGCCATCTATGCCGCCATGATCGACGAGATCGACCAAAACGTGGGGAAACTGGTTGCCGCCCTGAAACAACGCGGTCTCCTCGACAACACCTTGTTGTTCTTCCTCAGCGACAACGGCGGCAACGCCGAGTCGGGAGTGCCGGGCAAGTACGAGGGCGAGAACCCGGGCGACCCGCACTCCAACGTCTTTCTGGGCAAGTGCTGGGCGCTCCTCAACAACACGCCCTTCCGCCTCTACAAGCACTACAACCACGAAGGCGGCATCGCCACGCCCCTGATCGTTCACTGGCCCCGCCGCATCCGGCCCCGGCCCGGCCCCGACGGCTGGATCCGCACTCCGGGCCATGTCATCGACCTCATGCCCACCTGCGTCGAAGCCGCCCGCGCCACCTATCACACCTCCCGCCAGGGACAGCCCGTCCTGCCCATGGAGGGTCGCAGCCTGCTCCCGCTCCTGACCGGCGAAGGCGATCTGCCGTCGCGGGCCCTCTACTGGGAACACGAGGGCAACGCGGCGCTCCGCGAAGGCGACCGCAAACTGGTCCGCCTCGCCCGCCAACCGTGGGAACTCCACGACATGCGGGCCGACCGCACCGAGCAACACGACCTTGCCCCCGAGCAACCGGAAACGGTCTCCGCCTTGGCCGACCAATGGCAGGCTTGGGCCCGGCGGGCGCATGTCCTCCCCAAACCTGCCGCCAAACGCAAATCCAAGCCCGCACCGGCCCGAAAGGCGTCCCGGCAACGTTGAACCGCATGGAACCAACCCCGTCTTTCCCCGCCATGACACCGCTTCCCTTCCCGCACCTTCGTTCCCGGATCCGGACCGGGGCCCGCCGGCTCCGGCCTCTGGCCCTCGTCGGTCTGCTGCTGGCGCCGGCCGGCTTCCCCGGGCAACCGCCATTGGCAGGCATCCACAACCCGTGGCTGCGGGTCGATTGGGACGCCGCCACCGGCCGGATCCAGATCCGCAGCCGGGCCGAAAGCAACCGGCTCGTGGCCGAGCTCGAAGCCCCCGGTGCCGAGACCGGCGGTCAACCCCGACTCGAAACGGCCGCCGGTCCCTTGGGGTGGGAGCAGCGTTTGATCGTTCGCCAAACCGACGGCCCCGCCGCGATCCTGAGCCTCCCCAGGGACTGGCCGTTTCTGCTGCTCCGGCGCCGGCTCACCCCCGCCGTCCAACCCGCCGGACCACCCGCCACGACGCCGGTGGTGTCGTCGGCCCGGCTCCACTTCCCACGCCCGCCGGAGCAACTGCGCGCCCTGGGCACGGGCGGCCTGAAACCGCTGGCCGAGGCACCCGGGAGCTACGTCTTCCTCGCCATCGCCGATCCGGCTTCCCGCTCCGGCATGGTGGCCGCTTGGTTGACCCATCACCGCGGCTGCGGCGTGTTGTTTCCCTCCGTGACCGACGGAACGCCCGGCTTCCAAGCCCGGATCGAGTACGGGCGGCTGCCCATCCCGGAAGGCGAAACCACCGAAAGCGAGGTCTTGGCGGTGGGATGGTTCGCGGATGTCCGGGAAGGGTTGGAACGCTATGCCGATGCCGTGGCGCGGGCGGAACACATCGTCCTGCCGCCCCAGCTCGAGGGCTACTGCACCTGGTACAGCCGGCCGCACGGTGGCGCTTCCGACGCCCCCCACCTGCTGGAGCTCGCCCGGTTCGCCGCGCGCGAACTCGGGCCGTTTGGGCTGGACTTCATTCAGATCGACGACGGCTGGCAGGAAGGCCGCCGTCGCAACGGACCGGCCAAGGTCTTCGGCCGCACCAAGCCCGGCGGCCCCTACCCGGACGGCATCCGGCCCGTGGCGGATCAACTGGCCGAACTGGGCCTGATCACCGGGCTGTGGTGGATGCCGTTCGCCGGCGACCGGCAGGATCCATTC
>RFJD01000109.1 GCA_003695015.1 Verrucomicrobiota bacterium
AGAGGTGGCCGTCGGGTTGGTGGGCCACGCAGACGACGGCCAGGTTGCCGCGGGCCACCTCGGTTCCGTCGAGCCGGCGAAACCGGAAGTGATAGGCCAGGGAGCGGGTGCGTTTTTCCCGGACCAGCAGGTGGATGTCGAACTCCTCCTCGAACCGCAGCGGCGCGCGGTAGTCGCAATCGGCATGCACCCGCGGGAACCCGAGGGGCGGATCGAAGGCGTCGAGCATCACCGAAAAACCGAGGGACCGGATGAAGGCGTGTTCGGCCGCCTCCATGTAGCGGAAAAAGTTCGAAAAGTGGACGATGCCCGCGGCGTCGGTTTCGGCGAACTCGACCCGCCGGCGCAAGTGGAACTCGAACGCCATGGGGCGATTCTGCCCGGCGGCGGCTGAAAAGTCGATGAGGCAGCGGCGGCGGGCGGGCTTGGACAGCGGCGGGCGGGCTTGGGTTTTCGATTCCCGGAAACGGGTGGGTTGGCCTACGCTGCGGCCGGCAAACCATGAACGATCTGAGTTTCCTGGACACGGCGGTGGCCGCGTGCAACGAGCAGTTGGCGGCGGCGCATGAGGCGGACTTGCAGGCGTTGGGCGGGCAACTGGCCCGGCGCGGCCTGGACCTGGAGCGGGTGCTGGCCCAAGCAGCCCGGCTGGAGGTGGCGGTGCCCTCGTGGGGGTTTTCCCAGGGCGGCACCCGGTTCGGGCGGTTCCCCATCGCCGGCGAGCCGCGCGGCTTGGAAGACAAACTCCAGGACGCCGCGGTGGTGCATCGGTTGACCGCGGTGACGCCACGGGTCTCGCTGCACATTCCGTGGGACAAGCCGGAGAATCCCCGGGAGATCAAGCGTCTGGCGGGAGAGCTGGGGCTGGGGTTCGACGCGGTCAATTCGAACACCTTTCAGGACCAGCCCGGCCAGCGGCTTTCCTACAAGTACGGTTCGCTGGCGCACACCGATCCGGCGGTGCGGCGACAGGCCATCGAGCACAACCTCGAATGCATCGAGATCGGGCGTCAGTTGGGATCGAAGGCGCTGACGGTGTGGCTGGCTGACGGCGGCAGTTTTCCGGGGCAGATGCATTTGCGGCGGTCGTTGGATCGGGTGATCGAGTCGCTGCAGGAGGTTTACGCGGGGCTGCCGGCGAACTGGCGGTTGTTCACCGAGCACAAGCCCTTCGAGCCGGCGTTTTACTCGACGGTGGTGCAGGACTGGGGGACGTCGTGGATGATCGCCCAAGCGTTGGGACCACAGGCGTTTTGCTTGGTGGACCTCGGCCATCACCTGCCGAATTGCAACATCGAGCAGGTGGTGGCGCGGCTGATCGCGGTCAACCGCTTGGGCGGGTTCCATTTCAACGACTCGAAGTTCGCCGACGACGACCTCTCGGCCGGCTCGCTCAAGCCCTACCAGTTGTTCCTCATCTTCCACGAGCTGGTGGACGCGGCGGAGGATCCGAAAGTGCGGAAGGCGCGGCCCAAGTTCGCCCCGGCGTACATGATCGACCAGTCGCACAACGTGAAGGATCCGATCGAGGACCTGATCCAGTCGGCGGTGGAAATCCACCGGGCCTACGTGAAGGCGTTGTTGGTGGACCGTCGGGCCTTGGCCGTGCACCAGGAGAACAACGACGTGGTGATGGCCGAGCGGACGTTGAAGGCGGCGTTCGACACGGACGTGTCGCCGATCCTGGCCGAAGTGCGGCGGCGGGCCGGCGGGGCGATCGACCCGATCCTGGCCTATCGGGAATCGGCCTACCGGGCCCGGGTGGCGGAGGAACGCGCCGGCGGCGGCGGGCGCGACCGGGGCGTGTTGGGCTGAGGCCGCGGGGCGGGGGAATTGCGATTGCCGCAGGCGGTTCGGGGCTTCTAGTTTGGGGTCCGGCCGGCGGACCGCGAATCCGGGGCGCCGGCTTGGGAGCCCGGAACCGACGATCGATGGAATGGAACATCCAGGCCCGCAGCCGCAAGTGCTGCCAATGCGGCAAGCCGTTCGCCGACCGCCAGCCGGTTCACACCCTGTTGTTGGCGGGTGAGGCCGGCTACGAGCGGCTCGATCTCTGTGTGCCCTGTTGGGAGCAGGACCCGGCCGCCGGCGGGGACGGTCGGCCCGGCCTGATTTCCCACTGGCAGAGTGTGCACCTGGCGCCGCCGCCGCGGACCGAGCCGATCCAGCGCGAGTCGGCGGAAACGTTGTTGCGGCGGTTGCTCGAGCTGCGTCGGCCGGAATGGGCGGGCGCCTGCTTCGTGCTGGCCGTGATGCTCGAGCGGAAGCGGATCCTCAAGATGCAGGGCCGCTCCCGCGAGGATGGCTGCACGGTGTTGCATTACGAACACCCGCGGAGCGGGGAGGTGTTCCACGTCGTGGATCCGGAGTTGCGCCTGGACCAACTCGAGGACGTCCAGCGGCAGGTGTCCCGGTTGCTGGAACACGGCTTGCCGGAGCCGCGGGAGGAACCGGTGGAGTCGGCGGAGGAGGCCGTGGCGGAAGGGCAGGGGGACTCGGAGGAGGCGCCGCCGGCGGAGGATGCGGATTCCACGGTGAGCCGGCCATGAAGACGCCGTTGCCTCCGGAAGCGTTGGAACGGCGGCTGGGGTTGCGGTTTCGCAACCCGGCCATTCTGCGGGAGGCGTTGACGCACCCCTCGGCGGTGTTGAACCGGGCCGGGGCCGGGCCGCACAACCAGCGGCTCGAGTTCCTGGGTGACGCGGTGCTCGAACTGGTGCTTTCGGCCGAGCTGTTCCGGCGGTTCCCCGAACGGGACGAGGGCTGGCTGACGCAGACCCGGGCGAGGCTGGTCCGGCGCGACACACTCCACCGGCTGGCGCGGGAATTGGAGCTGGGGAAGTACCTCCGGCTGAGCGCCGGTGAGGAGCGGGGCGGCGGGCGCAAGCGGGCTTCCAACTTGGCGGATGCGTTCGAGGCGTTGCTGGGCGCCGTGTATCTGGACCAAGGATTGGAAACGGCCCGCGGAGTGATGTTGGAGCTCCTGAGGGCCGAACTCGACCAACTGGCGGAGGAGTCCGACCCGGACAATCCGAAGGGCCAACTGCAGGAGCACTTCCAAGCCCGGGGCGAGCCGCTCCCGGAGTACGTGTTGGAGGAGACGTACGGTCCGGACCACGCCCGGCGGTTCCGGTGTTCGGTGCGCCACCGCGGTCAACGGCTGGCCGAAGGCGTGGGTTCGAGCAAGAAAGCCGCCGAGGCGGCCGCCGCCCGCAAGGTGCTGCAGCGGTTGGAACACGGCGACGAAGCGCCGTCGAACGGGGCCGGCGCGGCCGGGGAACCTGCCGGCTGAACCGCTCCGGGCCGGCCCCGAGCCCGTTTTCACGCCGCCCGGCACACGGCGGACCGGCGCCGATGGCCCGGCTTGACGATGCCCCCGCCACCCATTAACCTGCCTTCACCTTGAGCATGGATCGCTTGAACAACTTCCTGGTCCCGATGGTGGTCGAGCAGACCGGCCGCGGCGAACGCGGTTACGACATCTACTCGCGCCTCTTGGTGGACCGCATCATCTTCCTGCAGACCCCGATCGACGACACCGTCGCCGGCCTGGTCATCGCGCAGCTTTTGTTCCTGCAGATGACCGATCCGCAGAAGGACATTCACCTCTACATCATGTCGCCCGGCGGCAGTGTGACGGCGGGGCTGGCCATCTATGACACGCTCCAGTTCCTCACCTGCGACGTGAACACCTACTGCGTCGGCCAGGCCGCGAGCATGGGGGCGGTGTTGCTGGCCGCCGGCGCCAAGGGCAAGCGGTTCGCCCTGCCCAACGCGCGCATCATGATCCACCAACCTTGGGGCGGCGTGCAGGGACAGGCCACCGACATCAGCATCCAAGCCAAGGAAATCCTCCGGCTCAAGGACCGGCTCAACGAGATCCTGGCCTACCACACCGGACGCGACGTCGAGACCATCGCCCGCGACACGGATCGCGACCGGTTCATGTCCGCCGAGGAGGCCCGCGAGTACGGGTTGGTGGACGAGGTCGTGAAGTCCCGCAAGGAGGTGGCCAGCCTGGCCGCCGCCGATGCCGCCAAAGGCTGATTCGCTTTCCACCCCATGGCCCGGCCGACCCATCTGACCTTGTGCAGCTTCTGTGGGAAGTCCCACTCGGAGGTCAAGAAGCTCATTCAAGGGCCCGGGGTTTACATCTGCGACGCCTGCGTCCGGCTTTGTCAGAGCGTCCTGGATCGGGAGCTGAAGACCGAGGAGGCCTTCCGCCCGCAACGCTGGAAGGTGCCCAAGCCGGCCGAGATCAAGCAGCTTCTGGATGAGTACTGCGTGGGCCAGGAACAGGCCAAGAAGACGCTGGCCGTGGCGGTCCACAACCACTACAAGCGCATCACCCACCAAGCCGAACGCCGCCAACGCAGCCAGGCCGAGGGGACGCCGCCGGAGGACGACGGGGTCGATCTCGAGAAGAGCAACATCCTGCTGATCGGTCCCACCGGCAGCGGCAAGACGTTGTTGGCCCGCTCGTTGGCCCGGGCCTTGGACGTGCCGTTCGCCATTGCCGACGCCACCACCCTGACCGAGGCCGGCTACGTGGGTGAGGATGTCGAGAACATCATCCTGCGGCTGCTGCAGAACGCCGATTACGACGTGGCCCGCGCCCAGGTGGGCATCGTGTACATCGACGAGATCGACAAGATCGCCCGCAAGACCGAGAACGTCTCGATCACCCGGGACGTGTCGGGCGAGGGGGTGCAGCAGGCCCTGCTGAAGATCCTCGAGGGCACGATCTGCAACGTGCCGCCCCAGGGCGGCCGCAAGCATCCGCAGCAGGAGTACATCAAGGTCGATACCAGCAACATCCTGTTCATCTGCGGCGGGGCGTTCGTGGGCTTGGACAAGATCGTGCAGCGGCGGCTGGGGCAGCGGGTGATGGGTTTCGGCGCCGCCGCCCACGGGCCGAACCTGGCCGCCCTGAACCGGCAGGAAATCCTCAAACACGTCGAGCCGGAGGACCTCCTGACCTTCGGCTTCATTCCCGAGTTCATCGGGCGGCTCCCGGTGGTCACGGTGTTGGACCAACTGACCGCCGAGCAGTTGGTTGCCGTGATGACCCAGCCGCGCAACGCCCTGGTCAAGCAGTACACCAAACTGCTGGCCATGGACGGGGCCGAGTTGACCTTCACCGACGAGGCGCTCCAGGAGCTGGCCGAACGGGCCCTCAAGAAGGGCACCGGCGCCCGCGCCCTGCGGTCGATGATCGAGCGGCTGATGCTCGACCTGATGTACGAGGTGCCCAGCCACGGGGACATCAGCGGGGTGACGATCACCCGCGCCGCGGTGCTGGGCGAGGACAAGCCCATCATCCGCCGCAAACCCCGCCGGGCCGCGGCCTGACGGCGGCGGGCCGCACCGCCAACCGGTCGGCGCTTCCTCGTTTCCCTCTTCAGGCGGAGAGCCACAGCCCCGGACGACCGCATCTCGCCGGCCTTCCCGCTTGGCAGCGGTCGCCGCTTTTCGCTAGCGTGCGGCGCGATGCGACACGCGGGCGGCTGGTTTCTTCTCCTTTGGACGCTGGCGGCGGCTTGGGTTGGACCGGGCCGCGCCGCCGAGCCCTTGGAGTTGGAGGTCCGCGCCCGCAGCGACCAAGCGGAGTTCGAGCTGGACGCAACCGCCGGCTGGGCGCGGGATCCGGCCGGCATCGTGGTGCGCTACGGGGGGGTGGAGTTGAGCGCCCGGGAGATCCGGTTCGATCGTGCCAGCGGTCGGGTCGAGGCTTCCGGCGAGGTTTGGTTGCGGCGGGGAAGCGGCGTCTGGACCGGCGAACGGCTGGTGTACAACTTCCGGACGGGTGAGATCGAGGTGGGGAAATTCCGGGCCGGCATGGGCGTGCTTTTCGCGGCGGGGGAGGGTTTGCGCGGGAGCCTGACCAACCGCGTGCACTCGGCCACCAACGCCTTCGTGACCACGGACGACCATGCGCCGCCCGGCCAGCGGGTGAGGGCGCGCTCGTTGACGCTGGTCCCGGACGAATACGCCGAGGTGCGGGGGGCGACGTTTTACCTGGGTTCGGTGCCCCTGCTGTACTTTCCGCGCTACCGGCAGCGCTTGGACGGACAGGCCAACCGGCTGCAGGTCCGGCCCGGTTACCGCTCGCGGTACGGGGCGTATCTGCTGGGCAGCTATGTCCAGCCGTTGGGGAGCAACGTGACGGTCACGCCGCACTTGGACTGGCGTCACAAGCGCGGTCCGGGAGCGGGCCTGGACGTGGCATGGGGGCCGTTTCCGTGGGGGCAGGGCGCCGCCGTCGGCTACATCACCCACGACGACCGGCCCGGTGTGGACAGCCGCGGGCAGCCCATCGACCCGGATCGGAGCCGCATCTGGTTCGAGCATGCGGCCTTCATCCGGACCAACCTGGCCGTCCGGGCGTCGGTCAAGTACCAGAGCGACGAGTCCATCGTCCGCGACTTCTTCGAGGACGAATACCGCCGGGAGGGCCAGCCGGACACGTTCGGCGAGGTCCAGCGGCAGTGGCCGCACTGGAGCCTGGCGGTGCTGGCCCGGCCGCGCATCAACGAGTTTTACCAAACGGTCGAGCGATTGCCCGAAGTGCGGTTGACGGGCCTGCCGCAGAAGCTGGGTCCGCTGCCCCTGTACTACCAGAGCGAGAGCTCGGTGGCACACCTGCGGTTCCAGTATGCTTACGACACCAACACGGCTTTCTCTGCGCTGCGTTCGGACACGTTTCACCAACTGACCCTGCCGCAGACCCTGTTTGGCTGGCTGAACGTGACGCCCCGGGTGGGCGGGCGGTTCACCCACTACGCCAACGTGCGGGATTGGGGTCCCCAGGGGGCGGACCACGAGCGCTGGGTGTTCAACACCGGCGCGGAACTGTCCACGCGGTTGTCCCGGAGCTGGGACGACGTCCGCAGCGGCTGGCTGGATCTGGACGGCTTGCGGCACATCGTCGAGCCGTCGGTGAACTACGTGTTCGTGCCGGATCCCTCGACCCCGCCGGTGGAGCTGCCGCCGTTCGATTTCCTGGCGCCCACCTATCGGTTGCTGCCGGTCGAGTATCCGCAGTTCAACGCCATCGACGCCATCGACAGCCAGAACGTGATCCGCTGGGGCCTGCGGCAACGGCTTCAGACCCACCGCGGCGGTTCGGTGGCGGACGTGGTGGCCTGGTCCCTGCTGCTGGACTGGCGATTGGACCCCCGGCCCGGCCAGAACCGGCTCAGCGACCTCTACTCCGAGCTGGACTGGCGGTTGCGGTCATGGCTGGTCCTCAACTCGGAGGTCCGCTACGACCCCGAGGAGGGGCGGCTGAACCTCGCCGGCCACACCCTGACCATCGAGCCCAACGACCGCTGGGGCTGGGGAGTCGGGCATCGCTACGTCCGCGAGTGGCCCGGCGGCGGGCCCGGCTCCGGTTACGAACTGCTGACCAGCAACTTTTACTTCAAGCTCTCGGAAAACTGGGCCTTCCGGTTCTGGCACTACTACGACCTGGATCGGAGCATCCTGCAGGAGCAGTACTACACGATCTACCGGGATTTCCGCAGTTGGAGCGGCGCCCTGATCTTTCGGGTCACCGAGGACGTCCGGGGCGAGCGGGACTATACGCTGGGGGTGGGCGTTTCGCTCAAGGCGTTCCCCTCGCGCGGGTTGGGCAGCGATCGCAACGTGCCGCGGTACCTGTTGGGCGGCTGAGCGGCCGGGCGTCCGGAGCGCCGGCCGTCGAGAAAAACGGTTGAACCGGCCGGGCGGGCGGCGTATTCATTTCCGGCCCGGAAACGGGCCACAAGGAATCGATTCCATGGACGCAGAACTTTGCATGCGAGCCGCCGAGAAGATCGGCAATCCGAACATCCTGGTGAACCTGGTTTCGCGCCGGGTCAAACAGCTCAACTCCGGCGGCGGCGGTCTGAGCCGGCCGCTGGTCGAGTGGAAGCCCGACATGGGCGCCGCCGACGTGGCGTTGACCGAGATTGTCGAGGACAAGATCACCTACGAGCTGGAGAGCGAAGCCGAGGAAAAGGCCCCTCCGGCTCGGAGCCGGAAATCGCGCCGCGTGCGCGAGCTCTGAGACCCGGCTGGAAACCCTGACACGGGGCCGGAGGGGATTGGCCTTCCGGCTTTTCGTTTTCCCGCCATGGCCGACATTGCCGTCAACCGCAAAGCCCGTCGCGACTACCACATCCTGGAGACCTACGAGGCCGGCATCGTGTTGCGGGGCTCGGAGGTGAAGTCGGTCCGCGCCGGCCTGGTCCAGCTCGCCGACGCCTTTGCCCGGGTGGAGAACGGCGAGGTCTTCCTCTACAACGCCCACATCGACGAGTACGAGAAGGCCAACCGGTTCAACCACCAGCCCGCCGCTCCGCGCAAGCTGTTGCTGCACCGGCACGAGATCGCCCGGCTGGAGTCGGCGGCGGCGGTCAAGGGCCAGGCGCTGGTGCCGTTGCGGATGTACTGGAAGAACAACCGGGTGAAGGTCGAGCTGGGCGTCGGCCGTGGCAAACAGCAGTTCGACAAGCGGGAGGACATCCGGCGCCGGGAGATGGATCGCGCCCTGCGGCGCGTGACCATGCACCGGTTGAAACGGTCCTGAGACCGTCGCCTTCCCCGTCCGGCGGCCGGTGAGCGCGCCCGGCCAGGAGGATGGGCGGAGGGCCCGGCCGGCGGCTTCAGCCGGTTTCTTCCAGCAACAAGGTCACGGGGAAGTGGTCGCTGCACCCGGCCGGGTTGACCGGTTTGCCAAGGCCGCCGTAGCGGACCGGACGCGGGTATTCGCCGGAGGCGACCATCGCCGGGTCGCGGTGGATCGACACCGAGTCCGGCAAGGCCCGGAGGGGCGCGCGGCGGGTCATGAGGTTCTTGTTGGCCAGGAACTGGTCGAAGACGAACGGCCGGTTGCCGTAGTAGAAGCTGCCCTCTGCCTGTCCCATCCGGGGCCACATCAGGTTCAGGAACACGGGAGAGCGGGCGTTGCTGACCTTGGTGGGGGAACGCTCGGCCAGGGCGTGGCGGACCAGGGAGATGTCGAACGGTTCGTCGTTGAAGTCTCCCATCGCCAGCACGGGGGTTCGTTTGCCCAGGACCTCCAAGATGCGCTGGTGGAAATAGGCCAGCGTTTCGCCGGCGATGGCCCGATAGGCGGCGGTGGCCTCGGCGGCCGGGAGCCGGCTGGGCCAGTGATTGCCGATCACCACCAGTTGGCGGCCGGCGGCGGTGCGGAAGTTGACTTGGAAGAGGTCGCGGGTGGCGGTGCGGCGCATGACCCAGTGTTGGAAGGTGGCCTCGGCGGTGAAGCGCGCGGGGTCGTAGAGAAAGGCCACGTCGATGCCGCGGCGGTCCCGGGTGTCGGCATGCGCGATCTGGTAACGGCGGCCGGCCGATTCCGACGCCCGGGCGAGCCGTTCGAGCACCCGGCGGTTTTCCACCTCGCAGACACCGAGCAGGTCCGGACCGCGACCGTCGTTCATGGCCCGGATGACCCGGGCCAGGTTGTCGATCTTGCGGCTCAGGCGTTTTTCGTTCCACCCGCGGAGAGCCTTGCCAAGAACGCGGCGTAGCTTGTCGGAGCGGTCGGCGTCCTCGGTGTCGAAGAGGTTCTCGAGGTTCCAAAACGCCAGGAAGTGGGTCGTGCTCATGGCGGGTCGGGCGGATGGGGCGGATCACGGTGTCAACGGGCGGTGGTCTGCCGGAGCCGGTAGAGGTTTTCCCCCAAGGACCGGGCGGCCGCCACGGTCTCGGGGTACGGTGTGTCGGCGATGTCTACGAAGCCGATCTGGTAGTTCTCCTCGTCGAAGGTGCGGCCGGTGGTGGGTTCGTCCTGGTACTGGAACCAGTGGGTGCCGACGCACTGGGGATTGCCCAGGGCGCTGCGGACGTAAGCGTCATAGGCGGCGGCGCGCTCGGCTTGGTTGGCCACCGGAACCAAGCCGGTGTGGAACAGCCCTCGGTCCAGGGCGCCAAAGTGGAACTCGCCGATCAGCAGCGGCTTGTC
>RFJD01000535.1 GCA_003695015.1 Verrucomicrobiota bacterium
GCTTGGTGTCCTTGGTGTTCTTGGTGGTGGGAAAGGCGTTTTACCCGGCGGGAAGGAGAAAGACGCGAGAGGGCGTGAGACCGAGCCCCGAAAGGGCGGGCGAAACCCAGCCCTGGGCAACGCCCGGGGTTCGAAGGGGCCAACGCCACAGCCAGCCGTGAAGGGGCGGCATGGGTGGACCTCCGTGCGAATGATAGGTGAGACAACGGCCCGGGTGGTATTACTGTAGAGGGCAAGGAGACACAAGAATGGCAAGAGGAAGAATGTTCAAGGAGCAGGCGGAAGCCTCAGCCCTGGTTGGCGCCTTTGACCGGCCGCGAGCCGGCATACGCCGACTGACCCCGCCATTGTCGTGGTTGCTGCTGGCGCCTTTACTCCTTGCCGCGGGCGACATGGACGACTCAAAGGCATCTTTGGCCACCGGCCGAATACTTGTTTCTGCGTCTGGTGATGCGGTGAATCCGTCCGGTGTCTGTGCGTACATCGTATTGGAGGATCAGGCCGATGGAACCACGCGACACACGCTGATGTGCGATCGTCTCGCCGCCGAAGGTCCCACCCGTTTGTTCTCGGTGTCGTTGCCAGAAGCAGGGCCTTCGCCTGTCACCGGTTCCGACTGGATCGCGGTAGGGACTGTCAGCGGCAAAGTGGTGATATACGACAGGCAAGGCAAGGTGCGGTCCACATGGCGCATACCCGGAAACGATGGTGTGTTGGCGTTCTTGCAGAGATTCGACCATGGGGATGGGCTGTTGGTCACAGTCACAAAATGGAACGCCAGCAAACGCCAGTTCCAACGCGAGTTCATTGCCCTCGACCTGACCGAACCGGGCAGTCCGCGGGTCCGTAAGAGCTGGCTTTCGCCCATCCTGGGTCCCGTGGTCTGGGGTGTACTACCAGATCAGACCCTGGTGATCCGCTCGCCCGACGGACGCTACGCGTTTTGCGACATGAGCAACAATGGCGAAAGGGAAAAAGGCGAAACAAGCGTTCCAACGACGACTGATTCGGCGAAGTAGGGGACGCTGGCATCCCCATCCTTGAGCGATGGCTTCCTGGCCTGCGTCGCGCAACCCTGTCACTCCACGCTTCAGCCCGTTGATCTGCCGCTGCGCAAACAGTGTGCGGCGTTCTGCGTCCTGAACGTCCGGATGCCCTCTCGGCCGCGGATCAAGACTTGGCAGGCTGTTGACAAAGTGCCGGTGTGGAGGCGGGCCGAGGGGAGTTCCGACCACAGTCTGTTGGCCGAGAACGACCTGCGGCGGCCGTCGGCGGAGGTGGCAGGCGGCATCCTGGGAGCAGTCCGGGTTTCGTCCCGGGGAGTTCACCGCGAAAACGCAAAGACTCAAAGGCGTTTCCGAGGTTGCGGGATGACCGGACGCCCTTTCCGGCTTGGTGTTCTTGGTGTTCTTGGTGGTGGGAA
Organism: Verrucomicrobiota bacterium; assembly: GCA_003695015.1. Taxonomy (GTDB): domain Bacteria; phylum Verrucomicrobiota; class Verrucomicrobiia; order Limisphaerales; family J093; genus J093. The sequence continues at coordinate 1,424 of RFJD01000535.1, forward strand.
AACGGTTTCGTCCGGCGGGAACGGCTAAAGATGCGAATGGGACTCAGGCCGAGCCCCGAAGGGGCGGGCGAAACCCAACCCTGGGCAACGCCCGGGGTTCGAACCGGCCAACCCGATGGTCAGCCCTGAAGGGGCGACACAGGAGCATGCGAGGTAATGTGTCGGCCCCCGGTCGGCGACCGAGTGTGGCGGGAGTGGGAGGTTACGGACTTTGGCCCGCCCTTTCAGGGCTGGGCGGGGATGCGGATGCCGGCCGCTGGTGCCGGGGCGTTGCCCCGGGCTGCAGTTGAGGATGCGCCGTTGGCACCGGGTCTCGTGGAAGAGGAAACGCCAAGACGCCAAGACATGGAGTGGACGAAAGAATGGCCGATTGGGAGCGAGGGCTTTCGGAACAGACCGTGACGCAGGCACCTTCGTGCGCTTGGGTGGATCTCCACAGGAGCGCGGCACACTACCTCTCGCGATCCACCAGCAAGCCGGCAGGACGGCTCCGGTCGGTGAACTTGGGATTAACCACAAAGGACACAAAGGACACAAAGAGGTTTCGAAGTGCGGGGAATGATCGCCTGCCCTTTCCGGCTTGGTGTCCTTGGTGTTCTTGGTGGTGGAAAAGGCGTCTTGCTCGGCGCGCATGCGATCCTGCCCCCCATGGCGCACCCGGACCGAATGGCCCTCCCGGCCGCCGAGGTCGAACGGAACTTCCGGTTGCTCCGTCCAATGGGGTGCTGCATGCTCGATGCTTGTGGTTGGCATTGGTGACAACCGGACAACGTCGTGGAAAACGCCCCGCCCCTTGGCGACGGCGTTTGCCATTTCGGTGTTGATCCACCTGCTGACCTTCGGCTTGGGAGAACTCGGTTACCGGCTGGGTTGGTGGGAAGACGGCCCCCTGGCTTGGCTCGCCAAACTGGCCGGCGCGCCCGCCTCCGTCTGGTCCCGCGAAGCCCGGCTGGAGGAACTCCGCCGCCTGCGGGAGGAACGCGAGCGGGTCCTGCCGCTGGTGTTCGTGGACGTCGATCCCACCCAAGCCACTCCGGAGGCCCCGCCCGACACGCCCTATTACGGCGCTTTCAACTCCCGCGCCCAGAACCCGGACACCTCGCGCCAACGGCCCCAGCCGGAGCTGGACGGCTCGCAGACGCAGGTGCTGAAAACGGCCGACACCGAGCGCGCCTCGCCGCCCGAGTTCCCCCTCCAACCCTCGCCGCCGCCGCCCGAGCCCGCGCCTCCCGCCGAGCCGCCGCCGGACCTCGTGCAAACCGCCCCGGAGGAAACCACGCCGCCCGAGCCGGAACCGGAAACCCTTCCCGAACCGGAACCGCCACCGGAGCCCGGCGATCTGGCCATGCTGGCTTCCGCGCCCCGGGCTTCGGCGCAGTTGCCCCACCCCAGCCAGCCGGAACCGGCCCCGGAACGCCCGCGCACGTTGGCCGAGGCGATGGCCCGACGCGGCTTGAACCCGGACAGCGCCCTCATCGGCCGGAAATACCGCCAGGAGGGCGGAGTGAAACGATTTGCGCTCGAGTCCTCGCTGGACGTGCAGGGCAGTCCGTTGGGGGATTACGACCGCCGGTTCGTGGCCGCCGTTCAGGAAAGCTGGTACGCGCTGTTGCGGGAGCAGCGGTACAGTCTGGACCGGGTCGGCCGGGTCGTGCTGAAGTTCCGCCTGACGCGGGACGGACGGATCACCCACCTGCAGGTCGAGGAAAGTGACGTCGGCGACGTGTACACCACCATCTGCCAGTTGGCGGTGACCCGCCCCGCCCCTTACGATCCGTGGCCGGCGGACATGGCCCGGTTGATCGGGAACGACTACCGCGAAATCCGGTTCACGTTTTACTACTGAGTCCGCCGGGGAAAACCGGTGGGAAGCATCGAGGCGAAAGACAGAAGCACATGTGGGAATTCTTGCTGGCCGGCGGGCCGTTCATGCTGTTGCTGGTGCTCACCTCGCTGGTGAGCGTGACCTTCATCGTCGAGCGCGGACTGGCGTTGCGACGACAAAAGGTCGTGCCCGCGAACCTGGAGACCCTCCTGGCCGAATGCCGGGGCCGCGAGGATCTGCCCCTGCTGCAGAGCGCCTGCGAGCAGGAGCCCTCGACCCTCAGCCGCCTGGTCGCCGGCGCGGTGGCCCACCTCGCCTGGCCCAAGAATGACAACGCCAACGCCCTGCAAACCCGCGCCCGCCAGGAAATGGTCGCCCTCGAACGCGGCCTGGTCGTCTTGGAAGTCGTCGTCGGCGTGGCGCCGCTGCTCGGCTTGCTGGGCACGATCCACGGGCTGATGACCCTCTTCAGCGACCTCGGCCAGGCGGGCGTGGCGGACAACGCCGTCCTGGCCCGGGGCATCGCCATCGCCCTGAACACCACCATGATGGGCCTGTTGATCGCCATTCCCTCGCTCATCGCCTGGAGCTACTTCACCAAGAAGGTCGAGACCTTCGCGGTCGAACTCGAGAACCTCATGGACGACTTGCTCCGGCGGCTTTATCGCGAGACCGCGACCAGGACCACCAGTCCCCGCCGGAAAGAACGCGCCAAGGCCGGCGCCCGCAGCGCCGCCAGCTCCTGAGTCCCCCATGCGGTTCCTCGAACGCAAACGGCGTCAGCCTCCGGCGGTCATCATCGTTCCGCTGATCGACATCCTCATGGTGCTGCTGGTCTTCATGATGGCCACCAGCACCTTCAAAGTGCAGCCGGCCATCCGGCTCACCCTGCCCGAATCCCGCCAGGCCAAGGAAGGCGCGCTGGCCGAAAAAAGCGTGCTGGTCTCGGTGGCCCCCACCGAACCTCACTTCTTCTTCCAGCAGGAGGCCGTTTCCTTGGAGGAACTCGAGGTCCGGCTCAGGGAGCTGGCCCGGCAGGATCCCGACACCGCCATCACCCTCCAGCTCGACACCGACGCCCCCTGGGGCAAGGTCGTCGCGGCCATGGACGCCATCAAGGCCGCCGGCTTCAACCGCCCCATCTCGGCGCTGACCCGACGCCCCTCCGGCTCGCCGTAAGCCGCCCCGGCCACGCCCCGGCGTTGGCGTCGGCGCCCGGCCCTGACATCATCGCCCCGTGACGACCCGCCCACAAAAGCGCCGCCTCAAGAGCCTCATCGGTCTGGCTCTGTTGCCGGTGGTGTGCTGGGGCGCATTCCGCTGGTTGGAAACGCGGCTGATCTACCATCCGGTCCGGTCCGATGGAGCGTATCCGGCGCTCTCGGATGGCGGTTGGGAAAAGGTGACCTTGCGCACCCCCGAGGGGCTGGCTTTGGACGCCCGGTTCCATCCGCCGGCAACACCGGGGCAACCCGTCGTTCTCGTCTGCCACGGCAACGCCGGTCACTTGGGCCATCGGGTGGAACTGGCCGACACGTTGTTGGAGCTCGGCCTGGGCGTGTTGTTGTTCGACTACCGGGGCTATGGCGCCAGCGAAGGACGGCCCTCGGAAGACGGCCTGGCCATCGATGCCGAAACCGCCTGGCAATGGCTCATCGATCGCGGCGTGGCGCCGACTCGGATCCTCGCCATGGGCGTCTCGCTCGGAGGCGGCGTGGCCGTCGAACTCGCCACCCGCCGTCCCCTCGGCGGCCTGATTCTGGTGAGCACCTTCACCAGCATCCCCGACGTCGCGGCGGACATCCATCCCTGGCTGCCGGGGAAGCGTCTGGTCCGGACGCGGTTCGACAACCGCGCCAAACTCCCCCGCCTCGAGCTGCCCCTCCTGATCCTGCACAGCCGCCAGGAC
>RFJD01000536.1 GCA_003695015.1 Verrucomicrobiota bacterium
CAAACGCCCGCCGGCGAGGGCAACCCCACCGGCGGGCGGTTGGCGGGCCCGGATCGGACCCCGGGTCGGCCGGGTCAGAGCGACCAGCCTTCGCGGTATTGCCGGTGCAGGAACTCGTCCGCTTCCGGGAAATTGGGGAAGCGGAAGTTGACCGGATCCCAGCGGAGCGGCCGGCGGGTGAGCAGTTCGCGGAGGTGGACGCGCAGGGCGACGTTGCCCAGGAGCACGACCTCGGCCAGTTGGCCCGCCCAGTTCGGGAAGTTCGATCCGGGTTCAGGCCCTTCGCCCTTGATGGCCAGGAGCCATTCGGCGTGGTGGCCGGGTGAACGGGGCAACGTGCGCGGCACTTCGCCGACCTCCTTGCGGCGCTTCTCCGGGTAGATCGTGTTGCCCAGGATGTAGCCTTCGTCGCCGATCAACAGGCGGCCGTTGTCGCCCATCATCACCCCGTCCGGCAGATCCACCGGGCGGGGCGGGCGCAGGCCGCCGTCGTACCAAACCAGCTTGCACTCGGGCATGTCGCCCCGGGCGGGGAAGTGGTAGGTGACCATCGAGGCCAGGGGATAGGTCTCCTCGTTGACGCGGGTGGAGGAGGCTTGGACGGTCAGGGGATGGCCGAGCTTGAGGGCGCGGAAAACCGGGTCGAAGGCATGGCAGCCGATGTCCCCGAGGGCGCCGGTGCCGAAGTCCCACCAGCCGCGCCACTTGAACGGCACGTAGGCCGGATGGTACGGCCGCCACGGAGCCGGCCCCAGCCACAGGTCCCAGTCCAGATAATCCGGCACCGGCGGCGTCTCCTTGGGCCGGTCGATGCCCTGCGGCCAGTAAACCTGGAACAGACCGCGCGAGGGCCGGTCGGTCCAGATGTGTGCCTCGCGGACCTTGCCGATGGCGCCGGCCTGGACCATCTCGATGAGCCGGCGGGTTTCCTCGGAGGCCTGGCCCTGGTTGCCCATCTGGGTGGCCACGCCGGCCTTGCGGGCCGCCAGGGCGACCTGTCGCGATTCATAGACCGAGTGGGTCAGCGGCTTCTCGCAATAGACCGGCTTGCCCAGCTTGAGGGCGGCCATCGAGGCGACGGCATGGATGTGGTCGGGCGTGGCGACGATCACCCCGTCGAGCTTGTCGCCCTCCGCCTCGAGCATCTTGCGGAAGTCCTTGTAGCGTTTGGCCCGGGGCCAGCGGCGGAACGAGCCGGCCGCCTGGCGCCAGTCCACGTCGCAGAGGGCGACGATGTTTTCGCTGGCGCATTCGGCCAGGTCGCTGGCGGCGCGCCCGCCGGCGCCCACGCCGGCGAGGTTGAGCTTGCTGTTGGGCGAGGGGGCGCCGTGGAGCCCGAGCACGGAGGCGGGCACGACGGAGATGGTGGCGGCCAGCCCCGCGCCGGTCTGGAGGAACCGGCGGCGGCTGCAGGCGGACGGATCGGGAACAGGTTGCTTCGTTTTCATGGCGTTGTCTTTGTTGACCGGACACAAGCACGGCGAACCCGACCCGGCGTGGGTCGGCGGCGCCGTGGAAACCGGATCACCTTAGGAGCAGCGCCGGCGCGAACGCAAGGCCCAAAGCCGAGGGCAAGCTTGCATCCGTCCGGCGGCCCACAGGGTCGGCGACTTGGCAGTCAGCCAGCGGCCGGGCGGGAGTGGTCGGTTGCCGTGGCTTGGCCGACGGCGGTTCTTGGAGCCGGCTGGCGGACCGGCAGGGCAATGTGGAAAGTGGCGCCGGCGCCAAGTTGGGATTCGACCCAGACCCTGCCGCCGTGGGATTGGACGATGTGTTTGACGATGGCCAGTCCCAGGCCGGTGCCGCCTTGTTCCCGGGAACGGGCTTTGTCCACGCGGTAGAAGCGCTCGAAGATTCGTTCGCGCGCCTCGGGCGGGATGCCGGGGCCGTCGTCGCGGACCCACAGCTCGATCTGCTCGTCGCCGCCGGCGGCGCCGCCCACCATGACCGATCCGCCGGGGCGGCCGTACTTGATGGCGTTGTCCACCAGGTTCAGGAACACCTGCAGGAGGCGGTCCGGATCGGCCTCGAGTTCCAGCTCCGGCGGGATGTCGTTGTGGAGGCTGATGCGGCGTTCGGCGGCGGGTTGGCGGAGATCGTCCAAGGCCTGTTGCGCCACGGTCCGCGCCTGGAGGCGGCGGGTCTGGAGGCGTTGGGCGCCGGACTCCAGCCGGGAGATCGTCAGCAGATCCTCGATGAGAAAGGCCAGCCGTTGCGTGTGCTTGTGGATGGTCCGGAGGAAGCGCCGGGTGGTCGTCTCGTCCAGCGGCCCTTCCAGCAGGGTTTCGACGTAGCCGCGGATGAGCGAAAGCGGGGTGCGGAGTTCGTGGCTCACGTTGGCCACGAAATCGCGGCGGGCGTTTTCGAGGTCGCGAAGCCGGGTGCGGTCGTGGGCCACGACCACGACGCCGGCGGAGGCGTCCGGCGCGGTCCCGGCTTGGAACGGCCGGGCCACCAGGTGGAGCAGGCGCCGTTCGACGCCCGGTTCCTCGAACTCGATTTCCGCGGACCGGCCGGATTGCCGGGCGCGTGCGATCAACCCGGTCAGGGCGGGCGGAGGCGCCAAGGTTTCCCAAGGCCGGCCGACCGCTTCATCCCCGAAGCGAAACCAGCGGCGGAAGGGGGCGTTGGCCAGTTGGACGCGGTTCCGGCTGTCCAGCACCAGCACGCCGTCGGCCATGTGGTCGAAGAAGGCGAGCTGGCGGCGCCAGCGTTCGTCGGCATGCCGGGCGGTTTCCTCCAACCGGGCTTCGAGGTTGGCGATTTGCCGCCGCAAGGCGCGGGTTTCCCGCCGCGTCCGGGCGCGCGACCACCACGCGCCGGCGGCCCCGCCGGCGGCGGCGGCGAGCGCGATCCAGAGCGGCCAAAGGTCCATGGCGGGAAGGGGCTTGGGACCGGCGGTCAGAGCGATTCGCGGAACCGGTAACCGACGCCGCGCACGGTGTCGATCCAGCGTGCCGCGGGCCCGAGTTTTTCGCGCAATCGCCGGACGTGCGTGTCCACGGTGCGGGTGTCGATGAGGCTTTCGTAGTTCCAGACGTCGCGGAGCAACTGCTCGCGCGACTGCACGCGGCCGCGGCGCCGGGCCAGGACGGTGAGGAGTTTGAACTCGGTGCTGGTGAGTTGGACCTCGCGGTCGCCCACGGTCACCTGGTGCCGCGGGATATCGATGCGCAGGTCGCCTGCCTGGATCACATCGGTGTCCTCCTCGTTGCGGGCGCGGCGTTTGAGGAGGTTCTTGACCCGGAGAACCAGTTCGCGCGGGCTGAAGGGTTTGGTGAGATAGTCGTCGGCGCCCACCTCGAGGCCGATGACCCGGTCCATTTCCTCGGCCCGGGCGGTCAACATGATGATGGGCAGGGCGGCCGTCCGGGGGTGGCGCCGCAACTGTTTGCAGACCTCGATGCCGTCCACCTCCGGCAGCATCAGGTCCAGCACCATGGCGTCGGGCGATTCCTGCCGGGCCCGCCGCAGGGCGCTCTCGCCGTCGCCGGCCGTGATGACCTCGAATCCCGCCGCCTTCAGGTTGAAGGCGACCAGCTCGACGGCGTCCGGTTCGTCATCGACCACCAGAATCTTCGGTTTCACGCGCGGTTCTGATGACATGGCCGGATGGTGCTGGCGTGACGATCGGGTGACAAGTCTGTGACGACCGGGGCGAAGCCGGCCCAAGCGAAAAGGCGGTTCGCCGTGTGGGAGGGCGAACCGCCTTGTGGGCCGTCGGAGTTGGGAACCGTGCGGGTTTACGGCAGCCGCAGCACG
>RFJD01000110.1 GCA_003695015.1 Verrucomicrobiota bacterium
GGTGTGCCGGGCCTGCCAGACCTCCAACCAGGGACCTCCCAACCGGGCCAGCAGGGTCAGGGTGCCCTGCAGGCTGAGCACGGGGATGGCGGCGGCCAGTGCGCCCGGTCCCAACACGCGGGCGAAGCTGAGCATGGCCAGGCCGTCGAGCAGGCTCTTGAGCAGAAGGGGTTTGACGTCACCCGCCAGCCCTTCGGCCACGGGCCCCGCCACCGCCAGGGGCGAGAGGCAGAAGAAGGTGGTGGCGGCGAGAAAAGCCGGATGAAAGCGCCGTTGTGCGGGGTGTTGTTCGGCCAGCTCGTAGAGTTGGCGGGCCGCCTGGCCGGCGCGGTTCCACGCGCGTTGGATTCCCAGTTGGGCGCCGAGCACCCGCCCGACGCTCAACCCGCCCAGCAGGAGCACCAGACGCAACAGGGCGGTCCACAGCCCGGCTTCGGCCGTCAGCCCCAGGAACATGGCCTTGCCACCCGCGTAAAGGGCGAACAACGCCAGCCACGGCCGGAGGCGATGTTCGAGTTCCGGTCCCGGGCTCCGGCGGAGAACCAGACTCAGCGTGCCGCCCAGCAGGATGGCCGCCACGTTGATCAGGGTGCCGGTCATGAGCCGGAGGGAGGGCCGTCGGGCCGCGACCGCAACACGGGGTCGGGACGACGGGCCGATGGGTTGGGCCGGCGCATGGATCGAACGAAGGCCGCCCCGCCCGGCTCAGAACAAGGGATTGATCAGAATGCTGAGCACACTGAGCGGTCCCTGGTCCTCCAGGCTTTCGGTGGCTTTGTCCACCTTGCGCAGGGTGAGGGTGGCGTTGTCGATGAGCGAGGGGTCGTTGACGATCCGCCCGGCGGTGCCCTCGCCGCGGTTGATCTTCTGGAAGATTTCCTTGAGCTGCGTCATTGCTTCGGTGGTTTCGCGGTAGAGGGTGTCGTCGCTGACGAGTTTGCCCACGGTGCCGCGGCCGGCTTTGACGTCCGCCAACAGGGTGCGGGCATCGTCCACGGTGGCCTGGATGTCGGCGGCGGTCTGGTTGAGGTTGGTGACCGTCTCCAAGGCGGAGGCATAGAGCGCCTCGTCGTAGATGAGCCGGCCGACGGTGCCCCGGCCGGAGCGGACCTGGTCGGTGATGGCGACGGCGTTGCTCAGGACGGTGGAGATGTCCGGCCCGGCGCTTTGGAGGAAGTCGGTGAAGGGGACCAGGATTTGCTCGAGATCCACGTCGCTGAGGTTGTCGGTGAGTTTCTGGACGCCGCGGGCCACGCCGTCGATGCGGGCGAGGATCTGGCTCATGTCGGGCTGGGCGACGGTTTCGAGCTCGGCGCCGCTGGCGGCCACGGGGGCTTCCGGGGAGCCGAAATCGATGGCGACGTAGTTCTGGCCGAGCAGGCCGCTGAACCGGATGGTGGCTTTGCTGTCGGTGCGGATCACTGCGGTGGCATCGGTGATCTTCATCCCCACCAGCACCTTGTTGTCGGCGAACTCGATGGTTTCGACCCGGCCGATCTGTTTGCCGGCCATTTTGACCGGATCGCCGGGCTGGAGTTCGAGGACGTTGTCGAACCGGGCCTGGAGGCGGAGGCCGCGGCGGAAGGTGTCGAAACTGCCGGCCATCTCGAGCACGACGGCGGCGGCCACCAAGGCGATGGCGAAGAAGATGCCGAGACGGGTTTCAAGGGTGTTTCTCATGATGGGGTGCTCCTTGGTTGGCTTCGGAGGGTGAGTCGAAGTGGAAACCGGCTTGGAGGAAACGCTGGACTTCGGGGTGGGGGCTGGCGCGCACCTCCTCCGGCGTGCCCAGGGCCAGCAGGCGGCCCTGGAAAAGGATGGCCATGCGGTGGGCGATGCCGAAAGCCAGCTCGCGTTCGTGGGTGACCACGACGGACGTGACGCCCATGCGGCGGTTGAGGCGCAGAATCTCCTCACCGATGGTCACGGCGATGAGGGGATCCAGCTCGCTGGTCGGTTCGTCGTACAGGATCAACTGCGGATCCATCACCAGCGCCCGGGCCAGGGCCGCCCGTTTGCGCATGCCGCCGGACAATTCCGAGGGCATCTTGTCCTCGACATCCTTCAGCCCCACCAGGGCGAGCTTCTCGGCGACGATCCGCCGGATTTCCTCCGGCGGTTTGAGGCGGTGTTCGCTCAGGTAGAGGCCGACGTTTTCGCCGACGGTCAGGGAGTTCAGCAGCGCCCCGGACTGGAAGACCATCGCCACCCGGTGGCGGTCGAGCATTTCCGGACTGCCGACCGGCACGCCTCCCACGCAGATCTGGCCGGCGTCCGGTTGTTCCAACCCGATCAGATGCTTCAGCAGGACCGTCTTGCCGCTGCCGCTTGGCCCCATGATGACGAACAGTTCCCCCGGCCGGACCTCGAAGTTGATGTCCTCGAGCACGGGGTGGCCGTCGTAGCTCTTGCAGAGGCCGCGGACCGAGAGGCCGATGCCGCGCTGGTTGGGATCGGGTGGCGGGCAGGGGTCCATGGCGTCAGTCCAAAAGCATCAGGAAGCGGGTGAAGAAATAGTCCAGCAACAGGATGAAGGCGATCGAGTTGACGACCGCCTTGGTGACGGTGCGGCCGATGCCTCGGGGACCGCCGATGGTGGACAGGCCCTGGGCGCAGCAGATGATGCCGATGATCACCGCAAAGCCCGCGCCCTTGGCCATGCCGTGCAACACGTCCCAGGCGTCCACCCCGTTGCGCAGGCTGCTGAAATAGGCGTGGAAGGAAATGCCCACCTGGTAATTGAGATAGGCGATGAACGCGCCGCCCACCCAGCCGACCAGCACCGAAAACAGCACCAAGACCGGCAGACCGACGACGATGGCGATCATCCGCGGCAGCACCAGGTAGCGGACCGGGTCGATGTTCATCGTCCGGAGCGCGTCCACCTCCTGGTAAACGGTCATCGAGCCGATTTCCGCCGCCCAAGCCGAGCCCACCCGCCCCGCCACCAGGATGGCCATCATCACCGGCGCCAGCTCGCGGCAGAGGGAGAGTCCCACGACCTGGCCGATGAAATTGGAGAGGCCGCGCTCGGCGAGCACCGGTCCGGTTTGCAGCGCCAGCACGCCGCCGATGAACAACGACAACACGCAGGCCATCAGCAGGCTGGCGTTGCCCACCTCGAACAGTTGCTCGAACACCTTCCGTCGCTGCCGCCACGCGCAGGGCAACGCGCGGAAGGTGCGCCACAACAACATCAAGACTTCGCCGGCGTCCTGGAACATGGACTGCGTGGTCGTCAGGGCGTGGTGGTTGGTTCGGCGCGGGACGGTCCGCCGCCGCCCAACGGCAGGAAGAACAGCTTCCACCGCCGCCCGGTTCGTCCGCTCTCATACTGGACCAGCCCGAAGAGCAACGAGCATTTTTTGCGCTCGGGGGACCGCTCCCGGCGGTAAAGGTTCCAAAGCACCGAGGTGCTGCGCCGGCCGGTCTGGCCGTCCGCCTCGGTGCGCCACAGGCCGAAGAAATGCCCGTAGAGCCGGCGCACTTTGTCGTTGTTCGGCAGGAGGGCCGTCAGCGGCGCCGGGGCTTGGGCCCAGGTCCGACCGTTGGCGTCGGTTTTCCGCACGTAAAGCGGCCATAGACTCAGCAGCCGGTTTTCCGTGCCCGTGTCCTCCCGGCGGGAGACGGTCCGCCGGTAAAGCACCAGGCCGAACTGGTCGGTTTCGCGCCGGAGCGGATCCCGTTCGATACGGCGCTGGCGCCACAAGGGCCAGAGGATGAACCGCGAGGTCCATTCGGCGTAGCGGGTCTCGCCGTAGAAAGGCCAGAACCGGTCCTCGTGTTTACCGGGACCGCGGGCGCGGATGAACACCGGCCAGAGCAGGGCCGTTTGCCGGTAGCCGATGGCGCGGTCCTCGGTCCGGCTCAGCCCGAAGGGCCAGAGCCACGTCCGGCTGGTGCGGGCCGGCGAATCCAGCGCGCTGTAGAAAGGCAGGAGGGCGCGTTGATGAACCTCGTTGGTCGTGCCCAAGCCCAGTTCGGCCCGGCCATAGAACGGCCAGAGGACGAACTGCTTCTCGTGACCGCCCACCGCCTCCGCCTGCCCGGTGGCGTTGGTCACCCAGGTGAGGGCCTTGGTTTCCCGGCCGTAGAACGGCCAGACCTGCCAGCCCTTCAGACCGTCGCCGTGGCGCACGTGGACGAAGGGAACCAGGTAGTTGTCCGTGACCACGTCCCGCTTGCGGGTCTGAACGTACAGCGGCCAGAGGACGAAGCGGGTTTCGTCCCGGAAAAGCCGGTTTTGCAACCGCCCGTACACCGGCCAGAAGGCGGCGTAACGCCGGTTCGGATCCTCGGAGTGCCGCAGAAAGAAAAACGGGAACACGGTCCAGGTGCGGTCCCGCGCCCCTTGCTGGGTCCGGCCACCGGAGAAGCTCAGGACTTGGAAGATTTGAAACCTCGATTCCGTTCCGTACCGGGCGTACGTCACCACCGGGTAGAGGAACTCGAAGAACCTGGCGTCCACCTCCGGCCGATGGCGCCAGGAAAACAACGGGGCCAGGGTCAGGCCCCGGGCGATTCGGCTCACCACCGCCGGATCTTCCAGCCGGTCGGCCGGCGGCCACTCATCCGGCCCGAGCCCCTCGGCCGCCGCCCCGCGCCAGACCTCCGTCGTTTGCCAAAGAGGCCCCAGGGCTTCGGTGGCCGCGCCGGTTTCGAGGGTGAGCCGATGCCGGCTCCACAACGGCCCGGCCTCCAGTTCCCCGGCGGTCCGTGCTTCCGGGGAGGCGAGGATGCAGGCCAACGCCAGCCCCAACGCGGCCGAAGGACGGAGGGTTTTCGATGTCGGAATCACGCGATGCATGGGCGGACCGGCCCGCGCGGCCGGCGGCGGCAGTCTCCGGGCGCGGCGGAAAGGCGTCAAGCCCCTCGCCCCGTCAGGGCAGCCGCAGCACCAGCACCTGGCCGGCCTTCATGTCCGGCAGCCAAAGCTCGCCCGCTTCTTCGTCGAGGCAGAAATCGGCGGCCGAGCGGAGCCCCTCGATCAGGACTTCCGGGCTGGACCCGTCGGGCGCCAGCCGCCACAGCTTGCCCTGTGTCCAGCTCGACACGTAAATCCGGCCGTCCCGTCCCTGCTCGATGCCGTCGGCGCCGCGGAAGCCGCTGCTGAGGATGCGCAGTTGCGGCCCCTGCCAGCGGAGCAGGTTGCCGTAGAAGAATTCGGCGATCAGCAGTTCGCCCTTGGCCGGGGCGGCGACCCCGTTCGGACAAGCCATGGCGCGGGTGCCCTGGACCACCAGCCGCACCTTGCCGTCGCGGGTGATCTGGTAAACCCGGCCCAACACCGGAAGCGATCGGGCCTCGGCCGACCCCAGCGGCCAGAGCCGCCCTGCCGGATCCATCATCTTGTCCCGCGCGCCCATGTCCGTCACATAGACACTCTGGCCGTCGGGCGCCGCCGCCACGTCGTTGAGGTAACTGACCGGCTTGGGGAAGGCGGACTCATCGGCCAGGAGGCTCTTGCGGCCCTGGGCGTCGATTTGCCAGACCCGCTTCAGGTCGGCCGTCACCAGCCGGTCGCCCAGAAACGCGATTCCCTTGGGCTCGTCCATGCCCTCGGCGAACACCTCCACCCGGTCGCCGCGGATCACCTTCACCACGCCGTCGCCGGGGCCCGGTTCACCCATCACGGTCACGTAATGGTGTCCCCCGAAGCCGCGGGTGACGCTCTCGGGTCGGACGCCGACGGCAATGGTCCGGATGACCCGTCCGCCGGCCGCATTCTCGGCAAGGGTGCGAGCCGGGCCGGCCACGATCAGACCGACCAGCACAACAAGCGAAAGGCGTTTCATGGCCGCCATCTTAACGGCTCCCGGGTTTCCGGCAAGGCGGCGGGTCCGGCGGGATCGGGCGGGAAGAGCGATCGGGAAAGGCTGCTGCCGGCGTGGGTCGGGCCATCTGCGGAAGGTGCTCCGGCTTGGCCGGTTGGCGTCAGCACGGGTGCCGACGGTCGGGGCGGATCGGGGCGCGAGGCGGGCCGGGGAAAGGGTGCAAACCGCGGCCAAGACCCGGCGTTGGCATCAGATCATGACACGATGAGCATGAGGTCAAGAAAATCCATTGACCCGGCCCGGTCTCGTTGCCAAGCTATGCGCCGACAAGCCACAAACGAAGGTACGGCAAGCCTGTTGCCGCCATGCTTTCGGCCGGTGGCTTGAACCCAAACAACCAACGCCATGAAAACCGTCGATCAGCTTCGCGGATTGTTGAGACGTGACGCCCGAGCGTCCGGTTTCACCTTGATCGAGCTTTTGGTGGTGATCGCGATCATCGCCATTCTGGCCGGGATGCTGTTGCCCGCCTTGTCCCGCGCCAAATCCAAGGCCAAGTCGATCCAGTGCGTCTCCAACCTCAAGCAGTGGGGCATCATCTGGATGCTCTACACGGGGGACAACAACGGCTATTTCAGCGACGGCGAGGTCAACTGGGCCCGCGGCGAATGGGTGCGGGCCCTGGCCCGGCATTACCGGGAAAAACCCTACCTGCTGCTGTGTCCCGACGCCACCGAGCGGCGAGGCAAGAGCGCGCCCACCCAGGAACTGCGCCGGCCGGTGGACACGCCGGAGAGTCAATTGGTTGCCTACGGCGGCCCGCACACGGCCTACAACTTTCCGAACTTCGACGGCGATCAAGTGGCCGGTTCGGCGTTTCTGATCAGCAGCTACGGCGCCAACAACTGGATTTACAAAGCCAAGCGCACCATCCAAGGGCGGCCGGCGGAGGATCATTGGGGATCGATCGACGCCGCCAAGGTGCCAACCGAGGTGCCGTTGTTCCTCGATGCCATGTGGCGGGGTGGCGGTCCGGACCATCGCAACTCCAGCAAGGACCAGGCGCCGTTGTGGAACGGCCAGTGGGACGGCTACGGCAAGGAGTCGATGCACTTCGCCTTCGAGCGGCACGGCCGGGGGGTGAACATCGTCTTCTTCGACGGCCATGTCAGCGGCACCCACAGTCCGCGGGACATCTGGACCTTCCGCTGGCATCGCACCTACCAGCGGGTGGGCTACGAACGCACCAAGACTTTCCCCGACTGGATGCGCTGAGGTCGGCGGCGACGGTCCGTTGCCGGTCTTGTGGCTCCGGCCGGGTTCGGTGAAAACCCCAAACCCAAACCCAAACACGTCATGAAACCCAACTTGTCGTTTCGTCCCTTGATGGGGCGATCTTGCGGGCTCTTGCTGGCGGCGGGACTGAGCCTGGGTTCCGTCCATGCCACCGTGCGGGAAGCCGCCTGGTTGCAGGGCAACCTCCTCGAGGACGGCTCCGCCGTTCTGGTCAGTGACATCCCGGCCTCGATCCAATGGAACCTCCGTTCCTCGATCGATCCGGATGTGTTCGAGCATGACTTCAACAACCCCACGCAGTTGATCGTCAAGCAGGACGGCGATTACCTGGTGGCGGCCACGCTGCCGGTCCAGAGCACCTCCGGCGACCGGCCCACGCCGGCGATCGAGGTGTACGTCAACGGCGCTCCCGTTCCCGGGGCGATCAGTCAGTGCGGCTACGTGCGCAACCTTTCCAACCACAACGAGTCCTCCGACCACCTCCATGTCCTGGCAGCCGGCCTGAAGGCGGGCGACGTGATCGAGCTGAAGGCGTACAAGGTGGCGGGCATCACGGTGCCGCTGACTCTGCAGACGGCCAGCCTCTACGTGGAACGCGTCACGCCCGATCGCGCGGTCTTTGCCGCCACCTCGGCCGGGCCCACCGACGATCCCAACCTGCTGCGCAATTTCGCCAACGGCGATGTTCCGGCCGAACTGCCGTGGACCGGCGTGCGCAAGGATGCCGGGTTCACCCACAACGACGGACAGACGCTCATCACGCTCGATGCGGCCGGTGACTACCTGGTCTTCGTCAACATCCCGTTGGAAGGAACGGTGCAACGCGCTTCGGTGGGACTGGAGATTCTGCTCAACCAAAACTTCAGCGCGCCGGTCGGCTACGCCCAGCAGGGCTACATTCGCAACGCCAGCGGGCACACCGAGTCATCCCTCCATTACGCGGGCGTGATCCGGGTCGATTCCCCCGGCACCACCCTCATGGTGCAGACCCTCAAACGGGGCGGCCAAGACGGCACGATCACCATCCAGACCGACAAGGTGGCCTCCATCTACATCGAGAAGCTCGGCGGCAGCGGTCTGTTCACCTCCACGGCCACCGAGGTGGACAACGACACGCCCAACGATTGGAACCCGGTGGACAAGGCCGCCATCCGCTGGCGGGCGCCGCTGAGCCTCGACGGCGCGGTTTACGGCCACACGCCCGACGGCACCGAGATCACCATCAAGCAGCCGGGCGATTATCTGCTGGTGTACAACGACTCGGTCGAGCAGGCCGGCACCGCCCGCAGCAACAACCGGATCACCGTCGAGGTCAACGGCGTGCCCCAGCCGGGTGCCGAAACCAAATCGCACTACATTCGGAATTCGAATGGCCACCAGCACTCTTCGGGCGCCTTGGTGTACCTGTTGGAGGGATTGCAGGCCAACGACGTCGTCACCCTCAGCACTCAACGTGAAGCGGCCGGCGGTGTCGTGGGATTGCCGGCCACCTTCGACGACTTCGTCTTCCCCGAGGAGGTGGCGCGGGTGAGCCTCATCCGCAAACCGGCGTGGACGCCCGATCCCGCCAATCCCGCCCCGCCGCGTTTGGTGCAGTTCGGCGGCGACTACTACGGCTTCAACGCCGTCCTGCAGGATTTGGGACTGGCGGTGAACCCGGACACCATCACGGCAGAAGTGGACGGCCAGGACATCACGGCCGATCTCACCGTGAGCAAGGACGGCGTGCGCACCCAGGTCGGGTTCACCTATGCCCTGACCGCCATCCCGCCCGCCGGCAGCGCGCATCAGGTGGTGCTGCGGTTCAACGACACGGCCGATCCGCCGCAATCGCACGAAGTGAGCGTGGGCTTCCTGGTGAGCACGCCCTTCGTGGCGGTGCCCCCGGAGTATGCGGTGCAGAACGTGGACCGGAATGCCCCGGGCTTTGTCGCCCACGTGACCCAGATCAGCACCGAGCAAAGCGGTTCCGGCCATTTGCACGGCAACACGATCGACGGCGCCAACCGCCAGATCGCCGGTGAATTCACCGATCCGAACACCGGCCAGCCCTATTTCAACGAGGCGGACACCTCGGGGGCCACCACCTGGCACATCACCCCCATCGATGTGCCCGGCATCATCAACTTCGAGCAGGACGCCGACGGCGACGGCATCCCCGGGCCGGCCGGCAACCTGGTCGCCCCGGATTATCCGGACGAACCGATCCCCGGCATTCCGGGGGTGCTGCTGAGCTATGACGGCATCGCCGCGGAGTTCCTGACGTACCTCGAGTTCCCGGCCGGCATGCACACCTTGGGCGTCAACAGCGATGACGGGTTCCAAGTCACGCTGGGTCCCAACGTGAAGGACGTCCTCGGCCTGGTGCTGGGCGAGTTCGACGGCGGCCGGGGCGCGGCCGACACGTTGTTCAACGTCCTGGTGCCGGAAGCCGGGGTGTATCCGGTGCGCCTGCTCTGGTTCGAGGGCACCGGCGGCGCGAGTGTCGAATTCTTCAGCGTCGTGGACGGTGAGAAGATCCCGATCAACGCCAACGATCCGCGGGCCATCAAGGCCTACCGCGCCGGCGACGTCCGGCCCTACATCAGCCGGATCGACAACCCGGACGGCACCATCTCCCCGACCATTGGCTTCGACATCACCGACGGCGAGGTGGCGGTCGTGGACGGCAGCGTGAAGCTGATGCTCGACGGCGTCGAGGTGGCCCCGACGGTCACCAAGGTGGGCAACGTGACCACCGTGGTCTTCGACAACGGCGGTCCTTTCGCCCCCGGGCAGCACGTGGCCGTGCTGAGCTACGACGAGGCCAGCAGCCCGGTCGTCACCCGCACCGTCGAAATGCCCTTCCGCGCTCCGGGCGGTCTGATGGCCGTGCTCGAGGACGGCCCCATCGCCTACTGGCGACTGGGCGAGACCGAAGGGGTGGAGGCTTACAGCGAGGTGGGCGACAACCTCACCAGCAGCTACGTCAACCACCCCGTCCTGGGCCAACCGCGGATCGTCGTCGGGGACACGGCGACTTGCGTGCTCTTCGAGAGCGAGCGGGACAGCCACGTGGACATCCCGGACCATCCGGACATCAACAACCGGTCGGGCAATCCGGGCTGGAAGTACAAGACCGTCGAGCTGTGGTTCAAGGCCCGGAACCTGCCGACCAACGACCCGTTGTGGGACAACGCGCCGGAGCATCTGACCAAGACCCAGGTGCTCTACGAGCAGGGCGGCATCACCCGCGGCATCAGCATCTACATCCGCGGCACCCAACCGGGCCCGAACCCCGCCCAGGCCGAGCTGTGGATCAACACCCTCAATCGCGCCGAGGAAGCGTGGGGCGGCTCGATGCCCTATGACGCCACCGACGCCAGTGGGAACATCCTCAGCCCCAACGGCGATCCGGTGGCCGTTCACACCACCATCGAGGCCGGCAAGCTCTACCACTTGGTGGCGGTGATCGAGGGCGACGACTCCGCGCCGGACAGCTTCAACGGCACGCTGAAGGGCTACCTCAACGGCCAGTTGTTCGGCACCGCCACCGGGGTGCACATCCTCTACAACCACACCGACGACGTGGCCATCGGCGCCCGCAACGAGGAGTGCCCGTTCCATGACTTCATCTACAACGGGACGTGGAACTCCGAGTTCTACAACCTGGGCGATCTGCTGGGCTTCGACGGTTGGATCGGTCACGTGGCCCTGTACAACACGGCCCTGAGTCCCGAGCGCATCCAGGTCCACTACACCGCCGGCACCACCGAGGTGCCCATCGGCGGCCAGGGTGGCATCAAGACCTTCTCGTTTGCCGATGGCGTCCTGACCATCGAATACGAGGGCACCCTCAAGTCGGCCCCGGCGGTGACCGGTCCGTGGACCCCGGTCGAGGGCGCCACCTCGCCGTACCAAACCGCCACCAGCGAAGCGGCGCGGTTCTTCCTGGCGGAATAACCCACAGCCACACGCTGACCTCCTCCCCGGGAGCCGGGCCCTGCGCCCGGCTCCTTTCTTGGGCGGATGGGACCCCGGTCCGCCGGCCCGAAAGAGTGTGGCGGGCCGATGTGGCGGCCGCCGCGGCGCTTGCGCCACCGGGGTGGGGTTCCTAAGTTGCCGGCGCATGGCGAGCCTGCAGGAACAGATTCAGGCGGATGCCCGGGAGCGATTGGTGCTGCCGCCGGGGCGCCGGCCGATCGACGAGTTGGAGCGCTACCGCAGGTTTCTCGAATTCGAGAATCACCGGTTGAAGCTGGCGCATCGCGACGGCCGCTCCGGTCTGGAAATCTGCCGGGCCAGGGCGTTCGCCTTGGACTGCCTGCTGCAGCATTTGATGGAGGCTGCCCGGGCGTACTACGTCACCACGGCCGGCGCTCCGCCGGCCCGGACCGCCTTGGTGGCGGTTGGGGGCTATGGCCGGGCGGAACTGTGCCCCCACTCGGACCTGGACCTCCTGTTCCTGCACGACCTGCCCCATACGCCGCGGAGCGCGCACCAGGTCGCCGCCCGGGGCCTGCCGTTTCTCGAGCTCTTCGACGGGAGCACGCTGTTGTTCGACCTGTTCCCCAAGCTGGGGCAGTCGGTCCGCAACGTGGCCGAGTGCGTCGAATGGGCGAACCAGGACCTCCGGACGAAGACGGCGTTGATCGAATCGCGGCTGGTCTGGGGCGACCGCGAGCTTTACGAGGAGTTGGAGAAAGCGGTGCGGGTCCGCTGCATTCGGGGCCGGGAGGAGGAGTACATCCGGGAACGGTTGGCCGACCAGGAAGCCCGGCGGGAGAAGTACGGCAACACCCCCTGTCTGCAGGAACCGCACGTCAAGAATGGCTGCGGGGGGCTCCGGGATTACCAGAACCTCATCTGGATGGCCCATTTCCGGTTCGGCTGCCGCACGATGGCCGAGCTGGCGAAGCGCGGGCTGGTCACCGAGGAGGAGTGCCGGCAGCTCAATGAGGCCTACGATTTCCTGTTGCGGGCCCGCAACGAGCTGCACTTCCACACCGGACGCGCGGAGGACGTGTTGAAGCGGCCGCTGCAGCCGGCGGTGGCCCGCAACCTCGGCTACTTGGAGCGGTCGCTGGCGCGGCGCATCGAACGTTTCATGAGCGACTACCTGCGCCACGCCCGGAACATCCATCTGCTGACGCGGACGGTCGAGCAGCGGCTGGCCTGGATGCCCCAGCCGCGCCGGCTGCCGACGTTGCGGCAGTTTCTCCATCATCGACGCCGCCGGAGGGGCCGGGTCGTGGACGGCTTCAGGTTCGTGGACGGGCAGGTGTTCCCGGCCAACTCACGGATCTTCGTCGAGGATCCGGCCCGGCTCATGCGCGTCTTCCAGCAGAACCAGTTGCGGGGCGCCTCGCTTTCGCCGGAGATGGCGGCCTTGATCCGGCAGTCACTCGCCTTGGTGACCCCGAAGTTTCGGGCCGACCCCCACGTGCACGAGACGTTCCTGGAAATCCTGGGTCACCGGGGGGCGGTGGCGCCGGTGCTGCGGGAGATGCACGAGGTGGGGTTGCTCGGGAAGTTCATCCCGGCTTTCGGCCGGATGACCGTGCGCGTCCAGCACGAGTTCTTCCACATCTACACGGCGGATGAGCACACCTTGATGAGCTTGGAGAAGCTGGACGCGCTGTGGACCACGGCCGACGAGTCGCTGGGGTTCTATCGCGAGCTGTTCCAGGAAGTCGAGCGGCCGGAGCTGCTCTACCTGGCCCTGTTGCTGCACGACGTCGGCCGGACGCGGGAGGTGCGGGAGCACGCCAAGCGCGGCGCCCGGATCGCGGCCTCGGTGGCCCGGCGGTTGGGGCTCAGTTCGGCCGATGTGGACACGGTGGCGTGGCTGGTGCGGCATCACGGGTTGCTGGCGCAGGCGGGGTTGCGACTGGACTTGAGCGATCCGGCCCAAGTGCGGCGGCTGGCGGAGCAGGTCGGCCACGAGGAAAACCTCCGGATGCTCACCCTCCTGACGGTGGCCGACACCCGGGCCACCAGCCGCACGTTGTGGAACGGATTCAAGGATTCGGCCCTGCGCCGGGTGTTTGCGGCCGTGTGGCGAAGCCTCAAGGGCGAACCGGTCGAGCAGCTCGAGGAACGGCGCCAGCAGTTGAAGCGGGAAGTGCGCCGGTATCTCACGACACGGATCGGCGAGGACGAGGTCGAGGCCCATTTTGGGAATCTGCCGGAACACTACTTCGCGTCCCGGCAGGCCGGCGAGATCGCCGCCGACATCGAGCTGGTCCATGACTTCCTGGAGGCCCAACAGGATCCCGGGGCGAATGCCTTGGAGCCGGTGGTGGTCTGGCGCGAACTGCCGCACCGCGGTTGCTCGCAGGTCAAGGTGTGCGGTTGGGACCTGCCCGGGGCCCTGAGCCGGATCGCCGCCGCCCTGAGCCTGGCCGGCATCAACATCCTCAGCGCCCGCGCCTTCACCCGGACCGAGGGCATCCTGCTGGATTCGTTCCTGGTGCTGGATGCCGACACCGGCGAGCCGGTCCGGCCGCGCGTCCAGGAACGCTGCACCCGGCTGTTGCGGCAGATTCTCGGCAGGCGGGAAAACCCCGTGGAATGCCTGCGTCGGTGTCGCCAACGACCGGCCAACGCCCCGAGGATCGCGGATCGGGCCTGGTTGCCGGTCGAGATCCGCTTCGACAACGACACCGTGCCGGGCCGGACCTTGATCGAAATCCAGGCCCCCGACCGGATGGGGTTGCTCTGCGCCATCCTGAGTGTGTTCGCCGAGGAGGAAATCGACATCCAACTGGCGCGCATCTCGACCGAGCTGGGTGCGGCGATCGACGTCTTCCACGTCCGGGACAAGGCGGGGAAGCCAATCGACGACCCGGCGCGGCAGGCGAAGTTGCGGGAGCGCCTGCGGCAGGCCATCGAAGGCGTTCCGGCTCCGGCGGCGGCGCCGGCGGTGGGGTGATCCGCCCCGGAAAGCCGGCGCTTCGCCCCGGGACCGGCGCGATCCGTCCCCCGCAGCCTTGAGGGTTGCGAGCTAATCCGTCACTTTAGGCCCGCTTTTATCCGGCCGGAGTCCTTGCGGGCTCCGCTCCCGAACGATGAGTTTGAAGGCGTCATCTTCCGTGCCCGGTCGGCGCGCTGCGCGCCGCGGCCGGGCGGTGGGTCCGCGACTGCGGTGGTGGTTGGTCGTGCTGCTGGTCCTCACCGGCCTGCTCGGCGCCAACTCGGTTTACTTGGCGGCGGTGAGTCTGGCGGAATGGTTGAGCGGCCGGCTGCTGCAGAACTGGTTTTATCAGATCATGTTCCTGGCCCACCTGGGGCTGGGTTTGCTGCTGTTGCTGCCCTTCGTGGTGTTTGGTGCCGGTCACGTGTGGGCGGCGCGGTATCGGCCGAACCGCCGGGCCACGCGCCTCGGGTGGGCGCTGATGATCGCCGCGGTGGTGTTGTTGGGCACGGGGGTGGCGCTGATGCGGGTCGAGGGTTTCGAGCTGAAAAACCCGGAGCTGCGGGCGGTGACGTATTGGGCGCATGTGGTGACGCCGCTGGCCGTTGTCTGGCTCTACCTGCTTCACCGGTTGGCCGGCCCGCGCATCCGCTGGCGCTGGGGCGCGGGGTGGGCGGCGGCCATGGTGGTGTTGGTCGGCGGCATGGCGTGGATGCACACGCGCGATCCGCGCTTGTGGCGGGTGCGGACGCCGGAGGAGGGCGAGCGTTATTTCGAGCCGTCACTGGCCCGGACGGCCACCGGCAACTTCATCCCGGCCCGCACGCTGATGATGGACGAGTACTGCAAGGAGTGCCATGCCGACGCCTACGAGGGTTGGTTCCACAGCGCCCATCATTTCAGCTCGTTCAACAACCCGGTCTATCTGTTCAGCGTGCAGGAGACGCGTCGGGTGCTGATGGAGCGGGACGGCAACGTGAAGGCTTCGCGGTGGTGCGCCGGCTGCCACGATCCGGTGCCGTTTTTCAGCGGTGCGTTCGACGATCCGGACTACGACGTCGTGGCCGACCCGACGGCCCATGCCGGCATCACCTGCACGGCGTGCCATTCGATCGTGGACGTGCATTCGACGGTGGGCAACGGCGCCTACACGATCGAGGAACCGCTGCACTACCCGTTCGCCTTCAGCACGAACCGGGTGTTGCGGTTCCTGAACCGGCAGTTGATCAAGGCGCGGCCGGAGCTGCACAAACGGACCTTCCTCAAGCCGTTGCACCGGACCGCCGAGTTCTGCTCGGTCTGCCACAAGGTCAGCCTGCCGGGCGAGTTGACCCACTACAAAGAGTGGCTGCGGGGGCAGAACAGCTACGACAGCTTCCTGCTGAGCGGCGTCTCCGGCCA
>RFJD01000537.1 GCA_003695015.1 Verrucomicrobiota bacterium
GGCCTGGGCGGCCGGTGATGGCGCGCGCATTTATCATCGGCCCGGCAGCTCGCTGAACAACGGCATCCTCACTATCGAGCCGGCCTCGTTGAATTTCGGTTTTGTGGCGGTGGGCGATTCCTCCCCGCGCGTGCTCACCTTCTACAATCGCAGCCGCTCCTCGCTCACGATTAACAGCGTCGCGCCGACCGTTGGCGGGTTGTCCGGCGACCTGGTGTATAGTCCCGCTCCGCCGCAAACCATCCCGGCGGGTGGCAGCCTGGCCATGAACGTCTCCTTCCGGCCGACCACGGATCGCGACTTCACCGGCGAGTTGATCATCTTCAGCAACGATCCGGATGGCAACGTGGCGGCCGGCATCTCGGGTCGCAGCGCCAGTCATGGCTGGGTGCTCAAGGCCAACCTGCCCAACAGCGCCGGTCAAACCGTCGTGGACCTGCAAATGGTCTCCGACACGATCGGTTACGCCATCACCTCGACGCGTTTCTACAAAACCACCGATGGCGGGAACACCTGGACGCAGTTGAGCGTGCCGACGAGCTATCCGCTCCGGGCCCTGCACTTCACCAGCACCAGCACGGGTTATATCGCCGGTGGCCGAAGCGATTACCGGTTCCCGCGCGCCATGATTCTGCGCACCAGCAACGGCGGGTCGAGCTGGGCCACGGTTTATTCCAGCTCGAGCAATCCGGTGATGGACCTGCATTTTGCCAGTGATAAGAGCGCTTACGGTTACGCTGTGACGGAGGCCAACGGAAAAGTGTACGGCAGCGTGCTGCGCAGCACCAACGGCGGCACAAGCTGGTCCCCCGTCAACAAGCCATCCTTCTTCGACGGCCTGGCCGTGCACGCGGTGTCTTCGACCGAGGTCTTTGTGGCCACCGGCGCGCGGGTGTATCGCTCTTCGAACAGCGGCTCCTCGTGGACGCAGGTCATCTACAACGGCAGCGACACGATTCGCGACATTTACTTCAGCGGTTCGAGCTACGGCTACGCCGTCGGCGATCACGGCACCATGTGGCGGACGTTGATTGGCGGCGACACGTCGAGCGAGTGGAGCCGGGTGACGTCCTTCACGACCGAGCCGCTCAACCGTGTGCACGTCGGCAGTTTCTACGACGCCTGGGTGACCACTTCCGCGTCCGCGTCGTCGGGCCGCATCTATCGCACGCGCGACCGGGGCGTGAACTGGGAAGAGGAATTGTCGCAATCGCTCTACGCCGGCCCGTCCAACTTGAAGCCGACGGTCGTTTGGGCGCGCAACGCCAACCTCGCCGTCGCGCTGGGCACCGAAGGCTGCGTGCGCCGCTACGAAGCCTACCTTAGCGACCCGGTTGGCATCGCGGTGGCGCCGCCGGTGCTCGACTTCGGCACCGCCGCGCAAGGCCAGCAGATCACACGCACGTTTACCTTGCGCAACGCCGGCGCGAAGACATTGCTGGTCTCCAACGCGCGCGTGAATGGGTCAGAGGTCGGCAACGACGACTTCAAATGGACCACCTCGCTGCCGTTCAGCATCACGCCCGGCGGCTCGCGGACCGTCTCGATCGTGGCCTTCAATCGTGCCCCCGGACCGGTCAGCGCCCAATTGGAAATCGTGACCGACGGCGTGGACCCGACCACGACCGTCGAATTGCGCAGCGCCGTGCCCGTGCCGCCCGCAGTGGTGGTGTTCCAGACCAGCCCGCCGGGATTGAGTTTGCGCATTGACGGCGTCACGCGCACCGCGCCGGTGGCCTACACGATCGTTGAAAGCAGCGCCGTCTCGGGCGAATGGCTGGCGGGCTCGTCGCATTCGATCGAGGCGCTGGATCCGCAAACCGTGGCCGGCCAGGACTTCGCCTTCAGCGCCTGGGACCCGGCGGAAGACCGCCTGTTCTCCTACACGGCGGAAATGCGTTCGCGAACTTACACCGCGCACTTCGTGGTCTCGCAGAGCGGCAGCGGCGGTGGTGGCGGACAAGGCTTCGCGGCCATGGCCGGCAACGGCGGTGGCAATCCACCGCCCGGCGTGAACACCGGCCCCTACATCCGATTGTCCAACGCCACGCTCACCGCGCCGGCTCTGGGCAACTTCACCGCCACCGGCGCCGCCTTGCTCAGCGTGGACTTGATTGACATCTCGCTCACCACCACGCCGTTGATCTTGCGGCCGAATCCGAGCACCGCCCCCGTCGCCGAAATCACCTCGAGCGCGTGGCGTTTCCTCTATTCCAGCGCGAGTGGCAGCGTCCAGCTCAGCGCGCAATCACCGGCCCTGAAACTGGTGGGCAACGCCGTCACGCCGCCCTCGAGCCTCGATTTGTATTTCAATTCCGCCGGCCATTTCCGGGGCAACTTCTCCCTGCCGCAAGGCTGGAAGGTGGCGCCCGGCCTGTTGGAATTCGGCCCGAGCAGCCTCACCCTGGCGCACACCAATTTCTTCTACCTGGCCTCGTTTGGTCAGGCGCGACTCCTGCGCGAGCCCGACGGCAACTGGGCTTACACGCCGACCTTGAACCTCGAATTCCGCGACGGCCCGTTCACCAACACGATCGCGTTGCCGTCCTCGATCATGCGCCTGACCTTGCCGGGCACCACCACCGAGTTTGTCGAGTTGCACGGCGGAGCCGGCTCGAAGTTTGAGTTGCGCCGCAGCGCCAGCGGCAACTACACGGCGCTATTAAATAACGTTGGACTCGACCTGATGGGCCAAAGCGTGGGCGCCTTCAGCGGCACCGCCAGCACCAGCGGCCAGATCACCTTCTCCGCCGCGCCGCCAGCGTCGCCCTTCGTGCTCGGACCGTTCCGGTGGCATGCGTCGGGCACGAGCACATTGTATTGGAACGTCAAGAACGGCGCGTTGAGCTTCAACCTGGCCGGCGGCACGCTCAAGGACAGCGGCAACTCCGTCCCC
>RFJD01000538.1 GCA_003695015.1 Verrucomicrobiota bacterium
CTTTCGGCGAACGGTCCCGGTCCGGCGGCCAGTTTCGGATTGAACGACCGCTGCGGCTTGCCGACCATGCCCCCCACATGCCATGTCCGCCTTCGGGCGGGACAAGGACTGTTTGCGGTCCAGGGAGGTTCCCGGCTTCCGGCCTCCCGGCGGTCCGGCAGCAGCGGAACAAGCCTATGAAACAGACGTGGTTCGGCCTCATTTGCGGATGCAGCCTTGCAGTCGGCGCCTTGGGCGCGGCCTCCGCCCCCACGCCGGCGCCGACGCCCCGGATCGTCGTGGCCCCCGACGCCGGCGGGTTGGAGGACTTCGCCGCCCGGGAGGTGCGGCGTTACCTCTATCTGCGCACCGGCAGACTGGCGGAGTTGGCGCCCGCGGCCAGCGTGACCGAGGTGGACGGTCCGGTGATCGTGGTCTCGCTCCATGACCGCGATCTGGCCAAGGAACTCACCCCCGACCCGGCCTCGCGGCTTTCGCTCCTGACCCTCGAAGCGCAGCAGTACTGGATCAAGACTCTGCGCCAGGGCGGCCGTTCGATCTGGTTGGTGACCGGCGGCGATGAAACCGGCGTGCTGTACGGCGCCTACGCCTTGGCCGAGGCGATGGGGGTCCGCTTCTACCTGCACGGCGATGTCATCCCGGACGAGCGGCTCAAGCTGCCCCTGCCGGTGGTGGACCGCCGCGGCATGCCGATTTTCGCCCTCCGGGGCATCCAGCCGTTCCACGATTTCCCCGAAGGACCGGACTGGTGGAACCGGGACGATTACCTGGCCGTCATGGCCCAGTTGCCCAAGCTCGGGATGAATTTCTTCGGGCTGCACACCTATCCGGAGGGACGTCCCAACGCCGAGCCCACGGTTTGGATCGGGTTGACCAACGAGTTCGACCGCTTCGGCCGGGTCCGGGCCGCCTACCCGGCCAGTTACCAGAACACCCTGCGGGGCAACTGGGGTTACCTGGCGCGGCCGACCAGCGAGTTCTCCTTTGGCGCGGGCCAGTTGTTCGATCGCGACGCCTACGGGAACGACGTGATGGACGGCCATTGTCCGCAACCGGCCACGCCCGAGGCGGCCGTCGAGGTCTTCAACCGGGCGGCGGAGGTGTTCCGGGACGCCTTCAGCTACGCCCGGCAATTGGGCATCCGCACCTGCATCGGCACCGAAACGCCGCTGGTCATTCCCAAGGCCGTCCAAGAACGCCTCCGGGCCGCCGGCATGGACCCGACCTCGCCGAAAACGGTCCAAGCGCTTTACGAAGGCATCTTCGCCCGCATCAAGGCGGCGCACCCGCTGGACTACTACTGGCTTTGGACGCCGGAATCGTGGACGTGGCAGGGCGCCAAGCCGTCGGAGGTCTGGGACACGCTGGCGGACATCGGGTTGGCGGTCAACGCCCTCCGGCGCGTCGAGGCGCCGTTCCAACTGGCCACCTGCGGCTGGGTGCTCGGACCGCAGGATGACCGCGCCAAGTTCGGCCACGCCCTGCCCGCCGGCGTCGCCGTCAGTTGCATCAACCGCCGGGTGGGCATGGACCCGGTGGAACCGGCTTTCCGGGAGATCGCCGGCCGGAGCAAATGGGCCATCCCGTGGCTCGAGGACGATCCCGCCCTCACGGCGCCGCAATTGTGGGTGGGCCGGATGCGCCGGGACGCCCGGGACGCCCGGCTCTACGGCTGTGACGGCCTGATGGGCATCCATTGGCGGACCAAGGCCGTGGCGCCGAACGTCGCCGCCCTCGCCCAAGCCGCTTGGGACCAGAGTTCGTGGAACGCCAACCCGGTCCTGCCGCCGCCCAAGGAGCGGGAAGCCGGTCCCGAAGGCGGCCGGCATGCCGTCTTCCCCAACGCCCCCATCCAAGGGGCGGCGCTCCCGGACATCTATCGCTCGGTCCGTTACGACGTCAGCGCCTATCATCTCCCGGTGCCCAACGGTCCCTGCCGGGTCACCCTGCAATTCTGCGAACCCCACTACAGCGAGCCGGGCAAACGGGTCTTCGGCGTGAAGATCGAGGGCCGGACCGTGATTGACCGGCTCGACATCCTGCAACGGGCCGGCCGCAACCGCGCCCTCGATTTCCACTTCGACGACGTCCAAGTCAACGACGGCTGGCTGGACATCGAGTTCATCCGTCAGACCGAATTCCCGTCCATCGCCGGCATCGTCGTCGAGTCCGCCGGCCGGCCGTGGAAGATCAACTGCGGCGGCCCGGCGGTGGCCGATTACATCGCCGACTGGCCCGAATCCGAGGGCGCCGGGGAGAAGTTCCCTCCCTGCGAGGACTTCTACCTCGACTGGGCCCGCCAGAACTTCGGTCCCGAGGTCGCCCTGCCGGTGGCGGAAATCCTGGCCGAGATCGACGGCCACCTGCCCCGCCCGGCCCAATGGATCGGCGGCCCCGGCGGCATCGCCCCCGACAACCGCCCTTGGTCGGAGGTCCGACGGGAGTATGTCTTCGTCGAACGCCTGGGCGCGCTGGCCCCGCGGGTCCGGGGCGCCGGAAACCGGGCGCGTTTCGACTACTGGCTCAACACGTTCCGCTACCTGCGGGCCATGGCGGAGGTCCGCTGCCAGTGGGCCGCGTTCAACGCCGCCATGGACCAGGCCCGCAAGGCCGGCAACCCCGACCAGCGTGTCGCCCTGGCCCGCGAGCGGGCCCTGCCGGCCCGGATCCAGCTCGTCCAAACCCTCCGCCGGCTGTACGGCCATCTGCTGGCCACCGTCTCCACCCGGGGCGAACTCGGCACCATCGCCAACTGGGAACAACACATCCGGCCCAAGCTCATCGACCAGCCCGGGCAGGAGCTCGAGAAACTCTTGGGCGAACCGCTGCCCCCGGAGGCCCGGCTCACGGCGGTTTACGACGGCCCCACCCGCGTCATCGTGCCCACCGCCCGCACCAGCTACGGACCGGGCGAGCCGCTGACACTCGAAGCCCTCGTGCTTTCCCGGGCCATGCCGCGCCGGGTCACCCTCCACTGGCGCAAGCTGGGCGAGTTCGGCTTCCGCGAAGTGCCCTTCCAGCACGTCAACCGGGGCGTGTACCGGGTCGAGGTCCCGCTGGCCGCCACGGCCGGCGCCGACTTCGAGTACTACGTCGAGGTGGTGGACATGGACGGCGAGACCGTGCGGTTCCCGGCCACCGCGCCGGACCTGTGTCAGACCCTGATCCGGATGCCGTTGCCCGCGCGGACCGGACGATGAACCGATGCGGCTCGCAAGGAGCAAAGACCGTGGACAGGCCGGCAGCGGCGCGGCATAGTTGCCTCGGGCCGCACGACGGCCAGGGAGCATGGAAACCTACTTCGACAATCTCTCACCCAAGGAAGGCAGCCCGCGCCGGCTGATGCAGGACATCAAGACCCTGCTGCGGGACACCGAAGCCTTGGTGGGCCAGACCATGGGCGATGTGGCCGACCGGTCGATGGCCGACCTGAAGGCGCGTTGTGAACGTCTCAAGGAGATGTACCAGCGGATGGAGGGCGCGACCACCGCGGGCGCCCGGCAGGCCGACCGCTTCATCCGCGACAATCCGGTCCAAGCCACCGGCATTGCCTTCACCGTGGGCCTCCTGCTGGGGCTCCTGAGCCGACGCTGACCAACCCGCCCCC